>DBLF01000002.1:6593-7402 GCA_002297965.1 Candidatus Segatella papionis | reverse complement strand
CCGAAGGTTCTTCATCTTCCGACAGTCCTTCGTCTTCCGACAGTCCTTCATCTTCCGACAGTCCTTCATCTTCCGACAGTCCTTCATCTTCTCCTGTTTATGATTTTAAGAAGTTGGGCGAGTTGCTCGACCAGCAGTCTGAGCCTTGGATAGGAGAAATGTGCAAGGGCTTGGAAAGCTGGATGGAGAAAGTGTGGTACATTTTCACCGTAGAGGTTACTGAATGTGTAAAGAATTTTAGATTATGCTTGTCGGAGTGCAAGCACCCCAAATTGCAGGAAATGTACAAAAAAATGAGCTGTTTTGAAACTCGTCGTGCTTCTGCCACATCGCTTGGCAGATTGAGAACTCTATGGCAGCAAATGGTGGAAGGCGTGGCGCTGTCGAAGCCTTGGCTGGATTATCTGAGTTCTCTGAATCCTCAGGCAGTTCTGAATCCTCTGAATCCTCAGGCAGTTCTGAATCCTCAGTCTTCTCTGAATCCTCTGAATCCTCAGGCAGTTCTGAATCCTCAGTCTGCTCTGAATCCTCAGAATTCTCCTAATCCAACTTATACTTATAAGATGCAGTTGTACAGGGAGTTGGTGCAGGTGAACGAGAAGCTTTCGAAACTTCCGAAGCGGTTGTCGGACTGGAAGGACGATGCGCCGCAGCTTATCTTGGCGATGAATTATTTCGACCCTCCGCAGCATATTTTCCATGGTGTGGTCTCGCTCTTGGTTCAGCGAGTGCTGATAAGCCTAGAATTGGTGAATCTGATGAAACAGAATGTTTCTAGTGCTTTCTCGCATCCGAAGCTGGATGTTTCT
>DBLF01000002.1:5224-6520 GCA_002297965.1 Candidatus Segatella papionis | reverse complement strand
TTTCTAGTGCTTTCTTGCATCCCGAAAAGGGAGACTATGGGATGGAGGATTGGGTGAAGAATGCCCGTGTGCCCGTGCGCGACATCGTGGATTTTGTAAAAAGAAAATGCCCGGAAGAGAGCAGCATGCACTTCGTAGAGTCACTCCTCCAGGAGTTGAAGGCGAAGGATTATGGTTTGAACCTATCCGATATCGAAGAGGCGTGCAAGCTTCCGAAGCCGACTCTGCAGCCTAGCACGATCCATGTGGAAAATGTGGAGAAGGTGATAGGCACGTTGGCGGGAGACGTGGCGAAACAGGAAATCTCACAGTGATTTTCGGATAATCGCATATTCGTAACATTTATGCATTTTTATTTTGGTATTTATTCATTTGTATATTTGATATTCATTCATTTGCGTGTTTGATATTTATTCATTTGCGTGTTTGATATTTATTCATTTTGCACTCATATTTTATCGTATAGTTTATATTTTCAAATCTCTCTATAATTATGGAACAAGACAATCAAACAGTGTATCAGAATATCGGGGTGGTCTTCGGCTCGGGCTTCGGAAATGTATTGGAGCAACACGTTCATCAGGCTGCTCCTCAGCAGTCAGCTTCCTCTCAATCCTCTGTAGCTAATCCTGCGCAGCAGGCTACGACGGCGGTACAAAACGTGGAGTTGGAGTCGGTGGGCGGCGACCCATTCTCTCAATCTTCTAACGTGGAGCACTCTCAGCCGAGCACCGTGCGCCTTTCTGCGACGAAGGGCAAGCGGATAGACTTCATCAGGGTGATGAACGTGCTCTGCGAACTCGACTTCTTTACCGACCTCAAGGGCGAGCACGTCTCGAAGAAGGAGGTCTTCACACAGATGGGCAAGGCGCTGAACATCGACCTCTCCAACTACGACAAGGATTTGAGCCGCACTCGTGGCGAGGGAACCAGCCGAGACTCCCAGCTGGGGATTTTCACGAGGATGCGTCGCAAGCAGGGTGATATTTTCGACGGCAGATAGTGCGGCAGTTCGCCTCCGCAAGGCTAGATTCTGTCTCCGCAAGGCTAGATTCTGTCTCCGCAAGGCGAGATTCATCATATTGTGCGAATAGCCATCGTAGGGTAGGAAAAACTTTTTCTACCCTTTTTTATTTTTTTGTTTTCGATTGAAAACTAACCATTTACACTTTGTTTTTCCTTGTGTTTCATCGTAGGGTAGGAGGGCAACCCTACGAGGGCTCTGGCGTTTTTGCCGTAACTTTGCAACCGTCAATCAGATGAAAGTCTTTTGAAAGTCGGAAGTCTTTTGGAAGT
>DBLF01000002.1:0-5179 GCA_002297965.1 Candidatus Segatella papionis | reverse complement strand
AAGTCGGAAGTCTGAATCATTAAACAAGAAGTTGAACATTTTAAAACGTAATGAAAATGAGTACAACAAACGAAATGAGTGTAAAGACCGAAATGAGTGTTGAGAAAATGAGTGTTAAGAAGAAGACTCAGATTGAGATGTGGTTGCATCGTTTCGCCCCGAAGAAGGGCTACACTGTGGGGCGCCTCTACATCCGCTTTCGCATCACCAACGAGCAGGGAGTGTTTGGCGAGGCGAGCGACTGGCTCTACTACTGCGACACATTGGAGCCTGAGCAGCGCGACCTCTCTCGCGGCGTGATGTGCCAGGGGGTGGAGGAGTGCGAGGCGGAGTGCCGCCACTTTCTGTCGTGTCCTTTCGACTATCGCCCTTGCGACCCTAAGAAGAAGGTGAAGGGCGAGACAGCCATCCCTTGGGGCACTTATAAGGTGGCGCTCACCTATTCGCCTCGCTTCCGCCGCCTCTTGCCGCTGCTCTTGCAGGTGTCGCTCTTCTCGGCGGTGAGAATCCATCCGGGCAATTTGCCGAAGGACACTGAGGGCTGCATCCTGCTGGGCGAGAACAAGCAGGTGGGCAAGGTGCTCAACTCCCGCAAGTATGTGTATGGACTGGTGGAGCTGATGCAGGAGAAACTGGGCGAGGATGCTGTGGGCACTGGCAAGTATAAGATTCCTAATTGTTTTCTCACCATAAGCCAGCACGAGCCTGAGAGATTCTGAATATTTATCGGGAGAATCCTGATGAAATTCTGAATATTTATCGGGCAAATCCCGATAGGATTGAATATTTATAAAATTTAAAAATACGGAAATATGAATATTTATTTGACTTTCAACCTATGGAAATTGCATCTTACTTTCTCCTTCAACCTGGGGAAGTAGTCTCTCGCAGATTTCGCAGATTTCGCAGATTCTTCCTGCTTATCCTGCTTATAGAGCTAAATCTGCGAAATATAAAGACCGAATAGGTCTCTAATCTGCGGAATAAAATAATTAACGCCTAGATAAAGTAGAAAAAATCTGCGTAATCTGCGAAATCTGCGAGAGTCTTTTTCAGCCAATAGCTTGAAAAATGACAGGCAAAAATCGATTAAATAACCATTTAAAAAACTTAAAAGAGAGTATGAAAAAAATGAAAATGAACATCAACGCTCAGCAGCTTAATGGCTGCGAGCATGTGGAGACTCACGACGAGCATGTGCAGATAGAGGGAATGGCCTTCTACGACAACCGCAAGTACTTCCTCTTCTCGCCCGACGACCCCAAGCCGGGGATGGTGCCCACATTCCGCTCGCGTGGAATCGTGCAGCAGATGAGCGACGGTACGCTCGACGTGCAGGTGAGAGACTTCCCAAGAGCGCAGAGCAAGCTCATCAAGAAGTTCGCCCACGGACGTGCCTCGGAGACCAAGGACGGGGGAATACAGATTTTCCTCAAAGTCTTCCTCCACGAGAACGAGAACATCGTGAAGGTGATGAGAGAGGAGAGCCGATTGGCGGTGAAGGCCGTGGAGGATTATCTGCTCAGAGGCGCAGGGCGTTGAGCCGAATCGTTCATCTGGCTTGTTCATCTGGCTTGTTCATCTGGCTTGTTCATCTGAATTATGCTAGGAATTTCCTATCGCATACTTAACCACTAAAAATTTTCATCGGAATTCATTCGGAATCCATTGAGAATTCATCTGAATCCATTGGGAATTCATCGGAATCCATTGAGAATTCATTCTGAATCCATTGAGAATTCATCGGAATCCATTGAGAATTCATCGGAATTCATTCGGAATCCATTGGGAATTCATTCGGAATTCATCGGAATCCATTGAGAATTCATTCGGAAACAAATCTCTAAACAAAGAACTATGAGTGTAAATCTGATTACGGTGAGGGAGGGGCGAAAGGTGGCCCTTCCCGTTACCACCGAGGCGGAGTATCGCCGCCTACGCAACACCTCGGCTCAAATGGCGAACCTCCGACAGGCTCGACAGGGCAATAAGGCAGCCAAGCGCCGACTGATACAGTTTAACTATTCGGGCTACTACCCCGATGGGGTGGTGAAGGGTAACAAGCTACCCAGCCAGGCCTTCGGTTTCGATGTGGATGAACCCGAGGAGTTCCAGCGCATCGCACGACTCCTGCTTCTCCAGCCCGCTTCTGAAAAGAAGCTGCCGGGAAATGTTCAGACCTTCGCCGAGCAGCCGGGAAATGTTCAGACCTTCGCCGAGCAGCAGGGAAATGTTCAGACCTTCGCCGAGCAGCAGGGAAAGTCTCAGACCATGGCAGGACAGCCGGGAAATGTTCAGACCACGGCAGGACTGCAGGGAAATGCACAAAACTTCGCCGAGCAGCCTATGAAAGCTTCTCCTTTAGCCGAGCAGTTGGGGCTGCTGATGCTGGAGCGAAGCGCCAGCCAGGGCGGGCACGCCGTCTTCCTGCGCAAGAAGGGGGACACGATTTTGGAGAACCAGGTGCGTGTGGCACAGGCCTTGGACTGCGAGCTGGATACCAACGCCCACGACGTGAACCGTGTGTATTTCTCCTCCACCTCCGTTCCCGAAGAGTTGCTCTTCCTCTCGCCACGCCTTTTCGAAGACCAGTATGGCGTAAGCCCTGGTGCCGACGAGCAGAGCGTGAGAGACGAGGCTGTGCTGTTGGAGCAGCGAGAGAGAATGGGGCTGGAAATCCTGCCCGAGGGGGCGCACAAGGCTAACAAGCACTTCCGCCCAGCTTCGTCTAGTGCCGAGCGGTCAAGTTTCCTCTCTGCTTCGTCTAGTGCCGAGCGGTCAAGTTTCCTCTCTGCTTCGTCTAGTGCCGAGCAAGTTGCCTCTGGCTATGCTTCAACTCGTAATGAAAATTCTAGAACTATCGAAAACGAAAAAGTTGCTTACAACGAAAAAAATATCGACAATGAAAAAACTTCCCAATTCAATCCATCGACTGACTCAGCCCTTTCGCACGCTGACTCAACCCTTTCGCACGCTGACTCAGCCCTTTCGCACGCTGATTCAACTACTTCGCACGCTGATGCTCACGGTCAACTTCCAGGCGTTGGTGGTGATACTCTTCATCCTCTTCCTGATGCTGTTCTGCCTGCCCCAGCTGGTGGCGGCGGTGCTCTTCATCGCCCTGATGGGTGCTCTCCACGAGCTGCTGCTCCTGCTGCTGAGCTGGATTCATCCTCATTGCAGGCTTCGCTGAACGCTGCCCCTCGGAATGCTTCTGCCCCTCAGAACGCTTCTGCTGCTCAGTCAGCCCCCTCTTACCTCGGAATCCCCTACGGGGAAATCATCCGCCGATGGTGGATGATGTACAACGACGGACAGACTCCGGTGAAGTCTAACCGCGATGTGCTCACCTTCGAGCTGGCGGTGAATCTGCGCCACATCTGCGGGTTCGACCGTGACTTGATGGACCGGGTAATCCCCTGCTACGACGGATTTCCCGAGTCGCAGAAACTCAAGTGCATCGACTCCGCCCTGCAGGAGAAGCGCACCCAGATGCCCCGCCGACTGAGGGACGTGCTCGCCGCCATCCGTCAGGAAACGCTTGCCTCTGCCAACGGATTTGCTGGCTTCGGAGGAAACGGCGGAGCCTCGGACGCCAACGCCGTGGTGGATGCGCTCGACGAGGCGATGCTGCAAGACGAGCAGTGGTACGCCCGACAGTTGCCCCGCCTGCCACAGGGCGTGGCCGACAGCGTGGAGGCGGCGGGCAAGTCGCTCTGTATGCCTACCCTCGTAGCCATCGCCCCTGCCATCGGAGCGCTCGCCACGGGGGTGAAGCTCGACGTCCACGGCACGCCCCGAGGGCTGAACCTCATCTCCTACATCTGCGGCGAGTTCGGCTCGGGCAAGGGACAGATGGACCCCATCATCGCCGCCTGGATGAGCGAGCTGCAAGCGCAGGCCGACATCTACACCCAGCAGGAGGAGGAATGGGCGCAGAAAACCCGACGCATGAAGAGCGGTAAGGCTCCTGAGCAACCCAAGCTGCCCGTGAGGATGCTGCCGCTGAACAACACGCTCGCCAACCTAGCCGAGCGTCTGGGCAACGCCGAGGGCAAGCACTCCTTCTCCTTCACCCCCGAGGCCGACACCGTGGCGCTGAAGTGGAAGTCGGCGATAAGCGACTTCTCCGTGATGCTCCGACAGGCCTACGACGAGAGCCGATACGACCGTGAGGCGAAGAGCGCCGACGCCGTGAGGGTGCACATCAAGCAACTGCTCTGGAACGTGACCATGTGCGGCACGCAGGATGCGCTCTATCGGGTCATCACCAACTACACCGACGGATTGCTCTCGCGCATCGCCATCGCCCGCACCCCCGACAACACTTTCTCGCCCCTGGCAGAGCGTCCCGCCACGATGAGCGACTACCAGGAGGAGCGCATCAAGCAGGTGGCCCACTTGCTGCCGCTGATGGAGGGCACCGTGGTGCTCGACAAGCTGGAGCAGCAGGGCAGAATGTGGCTGGAGCGCGTCCGCCTGGAGGCGATGAAGAACGACGACCGAGTGATGGCCCGACAGCGTCTGCGCGGCTGCGTGAACGCCCAGCGCATCACCTGCGCCCTCTGGCTCCCGAAGGTGGCTGAGCTGCTCATTCGCAAGCACGGAATGGCTGGGGCGGAGAATCGCCTGAAGGCAGACCCCCAACTGTGGGCGGAGATGCTGAGAAAAATGCAGGGCGAGGAGATGATGCAGCTCTTCGACATCCTTGCCGACTATCTGATAGACAACGACTTGTATTACTTCCGCGAGAAGATAGAGCACGCCTACGAGTCGAAGAACTACACCACCACCTCTTCGCCGGGGATGCGCCTGAAGCATGGCAGAAACGACACCATCTTCGCCCGACTGGGCGACAGTTTCAGTTTCGAGCAAGCCTTCCAGCAGGCGATGGCGGTGAAGGGCACTAACGTGAGCCACAACTCGGTGAAGATGATGCTGCGCAATTGGCGCAAGCAGGGCTTGGTGGTGCTCACCGACAAGCAGGACTTTCTGAAGCAGCAGGGCGGAGTGGTCGTCGTATAGCGGAATGTATCGCATAGCTTCGTGATGGGCAGCTCGCCGTCGCGAGGCTAGCGTGTCATTTGTGTCAAAGTCATTTGTGTCAAAGTCATTTGTGTTAAGTCATTTGTGTCAAGTCATTTGTGTTAAGTCATTTGTGTCAAGTCATTTGTGTCAA
>DBLF01000003.1:3964-4590 GCA_002297965.1 Candidatus Segatella papionis | reverse complement strand
TAACAATGGTGCTTAGCGGGAGGCTTTGTATATGAGCGGATTGCAAATCCGCAAATCCGTAGTGCCGGATATGTCGACACCCCGTTAGGCGTTTCGGCGGATTTGCAATCCGACGTTAAAAACGTCCCAACCGCTATTCCTGGGGATTTGTAATCCCCTTAAAAATACAAACTCCCGCTAGGCACATAACAATGGTGCTTAGCGGGAGGCTTTGTATATGAGCGGATTGCAAATCCGCAAACTAAATAGGTCGAACCTTTTTTAACGACGGATTGTAAATCCGTCGGAACGCCTAGCGGAACATAATGGGAAATGCCTAGCGGAATATGGTTGGAACCGACGTCATAAGACGTCCCAACCTCTATTCCTGGGGATTTGTAATCCCCACATACAATAAGCCTCCTGCTAGGCACATAAGCAGTGCTTGGCGGGAGGCTTTGTAAATGAGCGGATTGCCAATCCGCAAACAAAATAGGTCGAGCCTTTATTATGATTGAAGTTGTTTCAATTGCGCATCATTCAATCCGGTAACTTTCATAATCTGAGGCAAAGGCATACCCATTGCCAATAAGTTGCGGGCAACAGACAAACCTTTTGATAGTTCACCTTCAGCACGACCTTCAGCA
>DBLF01000003.1:610-3910 GCA_002297965.1 Candidatus Segatella papionis | reverse complement strand
ACCTTTAGCCATACCTTTCTCCTCGCCGTCCATATACGAGCCATACAGACCAGAGTAGTAATCATCGACAGCCTTAACGCTTTCGTCATATTTTTCCTGCTCTTCACTGCTCATACAGCGAATGTCAGCCAATTTGGCAAGATGATTGAATATCTTCTTTTGCGTCGTGAACGGCAATCTTTCCAATACTTCCATATGCTTCAAAACATAAATCCACTTTTCAAAACCAGTCTCACACTCTTCCTCTTCTTTGTCGAAGAACGGAAGAGATAAATAGATGAAACGGAACTTATCTGAGAAAAATGTCTCACTGTTCTTTTCCCTCAAAGCCACGTCCGTCTTATACTTCGTCACCTCATTATCCCTTGGGATGTAGTTCATGATGCAAACCACATAGACGGGAACGAACTGATACAGAGTCGGAGTACGTTTTCCCTTCTCGTCCAATTTCTTGCGCTGGGCAACGAAAGCCTTGCTTGCATAATAAATGGATCGATTCACAAAGAAAGGTACCCATCTATTCTGCATCTCGACGATGAAATGCTTTCCATCGTCGGTCTCACAATAGATATCGAAGATGCAACCACGCAAGTCGTTCGACTCGCCGAGCAGCTCCTTATCTTTGAATGTAACGTCCTTTATCTGGAATTCTCCTTCAAAAAGGTCGTTCAAGAAATTAATCAGCAAGTCCTTGCTGAATTCTTGGCCGAAGAGACGCTTGAAGCCCCAATCGGTAAAGGGGTTGATGTATCTACCCATAAGCTATCGTTTAAGATACTATATTTCTGCCGACAAAGATACACTTTATTTTTTAATACACCAAAGGTTTAGTCGATTTTTTATTTGTAAACGTCTTCCTTTCTAAGAAAAAGTACGGAAGAAATGATTTCCGTAGTGCCGGATATGTCTCATTAGGCGTTTCGCCGGATTTGTAATCCGACGTCAAAAGATGTCCCAACCGCTATATTGGGGATTTTAATCCCCACGATAAAACGAAATTCCCGCCAAGTACTTCTCTGTGTGCTTGGCGGGAATTTTTACTACTAAAGATTTTCTACCCATTTCTTACCAGACTTTGTGTTGCTCCAAAGGGCAATACCTACAGCTATAATAGCTACACCTGTCATAAAAATCAATAATGAATCCATATGCTTATTTTTTTAATATTTTATTACCCATATATGCGAAAGCAATTGTGGCTATAACGCAAATGAAGAAAAGCCAAAGAGTCTTTATTGTCGGTTCTTCCTTAGTAAAATAAGGCAGAAATGTCCCTAACAAGCCTGTACCAAACGAGGTCTTGCTTAAATCATAAAAGTACTTGCCAAGCGTTTCACGGGCTGTCTTTTCCTTTTCTTTTTTATCTTCCTTTATCGCCATTATTACTATATTTTTTGCAAATGTACATAATTATTTTGAAACGACCAAACATTTTGAAATAAAAATGTCCGTAGTGCCGGATATGTCCCGTTAGGCGTTTCGACGGATTTGTAATTCGTCGTCAAAATCATCTCCCGACCTCTTTTTACTACGTTTCTTCTACTTCAAACTTTGTCGTATGTAACAAAAACATTTGCAAATTGTTCAAAATGCGTTGCTAATTGTTCAAACTTTGAAAATAATCGTCAAAAAGAATGCGAATATCAGAAAAACTTTGTACTTTTGCCGAAAATAACAATCAAAAATTAAAAACAAAATACAAATTACAATGAAACTGAACGACATTCTTTCAGACAATTTCAATGCTGCGGAGTGGGAGGCTAAAGGTTATCAGCTTCCTAAGTACGACATCGCAGCTGTAGCCAAGAAGACTCACGATGAGCCTACTTGGGTTCACTTTGGTGCAGGAAACATCTTCCGTGCTTTCCCTGCCGCTATCCTCAACGACGCTCTCAACACCGGTAAGTACGACCGTGGTGTCATCGTCGCCGAGAGCTTCGACTACGAAATCATCGACAAGGCTTATCGCCCATACCATAATCTCTCCCTCCTTGTCAGCTTGCAGAGTAACGGCACCATCGAGAAGAAGGTGCTCGGCTCCATCACCGAGAGCCTGAAGGCAGACAAGCAGTTTGCCGACGATTGGGCTCGCTTGGTGGAAATCTTCCAGGCTCCATCTCTCCAGATGGTCACTTTCACTATTACCGAGAAGGGATATACATTCAATGAGGCAGACTTGGCTCGTGGTCTCGATGCAGTCTTTGCCATGGGCAAGCTCACCGCACTCCTCTATGAGCGTTACAAGGCTGGCAAGTTGCCTGTAACCTTGCAGAGCACCGACAACTGCTCTCACAACGGCGACCACGTGAAGGCTGGTGTCTTCGCCTATGCCGAGCGCTGGGTGAAGGACGGCATCGTGGAGCAGGGCTTCCTCGACTACGTCAAGGACAGCAGCAAGGTAACTTATCCTTGGTCTATGATTGATAAGATTACGCCTCGCCCTCATGAGAAAGTACAGGCGATGATTGCCGAGGATGGCTTCGAGGACAACCAGACCATCATCACCGAGAAGCATACCTACACCGCTCCTTTCGTCAACTCCGAGGAGGTGCAGTACTTGGTTTGCGAGGATACTTATACCAACGGTCGCCCACCATTGGAGTTGGGTGGAGCACTCTATACTACTCGCAAGACCGTGGATGAGGTGGAGACCATGAAGGTGACTACCTGCTTGAACCCTCTCCATACGGCGATGTCTATCTATGGTTGTATGCTCGACTACACCTTGATTTCTGCCGAGATGGCAGATGAGGACCTCCGTGCCTTCATCCAGAAGATTGGTTACATCGAGGCGATGCCAGTGGTTACAGACCCAGGAGTGTTGAACCCATACGAGTTTATCGGCACTGTCATCAACAAGCGTTTGCCTAACCCATTCATGCCAGATGCTCCTCAGCGTATCGCCACCGATACCAGCCAGAAGCTCTCCATCCGTTTCGGTGAGACCATCAAGAAGTACATCGACCGTGGTCTCGACAAGAGCAATCTCGTGCTTATCCCATTGGTATTGGCAGGTTATGCTCGCTATCTGAAGGCTCTCGATGATAACTTGAAGCCATTCGAGCCATCTTCCGACCCACTCTTGGCAGAACTCCAGGCTATCGTGGCTCCTTTGGAGGTAGGCAAGGCTGAGCAGGATTACTCTTGCCTCAAGCAGCTTTACTCTCGTAAGGACGTGTTTGGTCTCGACCTCTATGAGGCTGGCTTCGGCGACCAAATCGAGGGCATGGTGAAGGAACTCTTCGCTGGCAAGGGTGCAGTGAGAAAGACATTGCACAAGTATGTAGTAGCAAGATAATA
>DBLF01000003.1:0-575 GCA_002297965.1 Candidatus Segatella papionis | reverse complement strand
AAGGTAATATATGGAAAGAACATGGCGATGGTTTGGCAAGAAGGATAAGATTACACTTGCCCAACTGAAACAGATAGGTGTCGAGGGTATCGTGACAGCATTGCACGATGTACCACTCGGCGAGGTATGGACACGTGAGAAGATTCATGAGCTCAAGGAGTACATCGAGTCTTACGGTATGAAATGGAGCGTGGTGGAGTCTCTGCCAGTGGTGGAAACCTTGAAGTATGGCGGTCCAGACCGTGACCATCAGATTGAGGTTTATAAGGAGAGTCTCCGCAACCTCGGCGAGGAAGGCATCAAGTGCATCTGCTACAACTTTATGCCTGTATTGGACTGGGCTCGTACCGACTTGGCGCACAAGAACCCTAATGGTGCCGACAACCTCTATATGGACTGGGGTGTGTTCGCTTACTTCGACATCTACATCTTGAAGCGTGAGGGTGCTCGTGAGGACTGGGCTGAGTTCTCTAAGAATCACAAGTGGGGCAGAGACCTCGTGGCTGAGGCTGATGAAATCAAGAAGACTTCCACTCCTGAGCAAGACCATGCCTTGGTGGAGAACATCATCATCA
>DBLF01000044.1:4747-10403 GCA_002297965.1 Candidatus Segatella papionis | reverse complement strand
CATCGAGCCAGACTACGACTTTCTCGGAACAGCTGGTACAGGCGACTACGTGGTTTCCATCAAGAACAACATGAACGATGTGAACACGGCAAAGATCAATATCCCTACCGTGAAGCAGCATTGGTTCACCATGACCGCTACCCCAGAGCAGTTCCATGTCAAGGTGGTGGCTAAGTGTGGTGGCAACGAGCCTCAGAGTTTTACTGCTGCCAATGCCAGCTTCGGCTTGGTGGGTGCAACAGCAGGCAAAGTTGCTAAGGTATCCGCTATCGAATGGTATGCCAATGCCGAGGGAACAGGTGATCATACCACCGCATGGAGCAAGACCAACCGCTATGCTCATTTCACCGTAACTCCAGATGCCAGCAACTTCACACAAAGTGGTGGCAACTATACATTGAAGTTGACCAACAACTTCAGCGAGTCTCAGTCTCAGAGTATGACCTTCAAGTTTGCAGAGATGAAGTTCACTATTAAGACAACTTCATCTAATCAGACTTTTGAAGTTCCATTGAAGACAGGTGACACTCCAGCGGCGATGGCTATTGTATGGGGCGACAACAAGACAAGTGCCAATGATTTGACAAGTATTTCTTTGGATAATAGTAAGCATACTTATGATGCTGTCAATTCATATCAGATTCGCATTCTCTCTACAGAGACAGACGCAACCAAGCAGCAGATTCCTGAGTTCAATTTTGGTAAGTATCCAAGCAATACAATTAGTGGCTTCAAACAAAATGCAAATGGAGAGCTTTTGTATTCTGTTGATAGTCCTGTGTTGTATAGTGGCGAAACTTCTATAAATGGTATGTTTTATGGGTCTGATAACTTGATATCTGTCTCTAGTTCAATATTTGTCTTGTATCCAAACGTGACAAATATGAATAATGTATTTGCTGCTTATACAAGTGGAAAGTTAGCAAGTATTCCTGCTGACCTGTTCGTAAACAACACCAAAGTTACTTCTTTTACCGGGATATTTAGCTATCAAAAGAAATTGACAACAATTCCTTCTGGCCTATTTGATAAGAATACTGCGGTAACAACGTTTAGTGGAGCTTTTTCCAACTGTACCTCTCTTGTTACGATTCCAAGTGGATTATTCGCATATCAAGAGAGTGCAACGAATTTTTCATCGTTATTTCAAGGATGTACTAATGCAAAATTAGTTTCAGACTTGTTTATAGCCGGTAATATTGATAAAACGACTCGTTTTAAAAATGCTCCAGACAAAATAGATTTCTCTAGTGTATTTGCTCGGACAGGTAAAGACCGAAGTAGTGATAAGGGAACTGCTCCTGATTTATGGAATTATACCTATGCAAAGGGGTGTGGGTTCAGGTCTAATTATGTGCCGTATTACAATGGAACATCCAACGAGAAGCCTACGTATTATACAAACACGATACCAACTGCATGGTATAGTACAAGTTCCAGCAGTAGTACGAGTTTTACTTATCTCAAGAAGTAAGAATCTGTAGCAGAGAATGAACTTCATCCTATAACTTCTCCCTATTTGAATTATAGAGGTTAGTGAATTTCCCGATGATGATTGCATTCTCAAAAAGTAATGAATTTAAATGTCTTGCGAGGGTTTCTCTTGCAATACATTTAAATTCATATACAATCTATAAACAATTAAAAGATCGTAACTATGTCAATGAAAGAAGAAATTAGTAAAGTTTTGTCAGAATCAACTGATGCAGAGGAATTTGAGGTAAAAATGGTTGATTTTAGAAATAATCATAAACAAGAAATAGGAGCCAAAACTCCCACTGACTGTTATTTTATTGGAGATTCACCAGTTCCCGAACTTACCGAAAGTAATTTAATTATCTTAGGAAGTGATACATTTATGATAAATAGAAAGTTTGGCGACTTGGAGTTGAAAAAATCCCCAGGGAATATTTTGCTCCCTATGTTTTTGAAAACCCATAAGGCAGGTATGTCTCCTTATATATTAGCGATGTATCTAAAAAACAAAGACGAGGAATGGAGCAAGACCTCTAATGAGAATTTCATCAAGCAGGGTGCTGCAAACAACAATAACGTTTTGTTATTTCATCCTCAGATTGCAGATGGCAGCCCTACAAAAGATGAATTTGACCTTTTGTTATCAAACGACTATAAATGTTATGCTTATGTTGATAATACTTTCGCCTTTGTAGAGAACAAAGAGGACTTGTTTATCCAAAATGTTGACTATAGTAAAGTTTATATCACAACACCGTTGTTCTTTACAAAAGACAACCAACTACCCTATATAGCGACCTCAATACTGAATAGCAACATTTGTGAAAACTATTTGGAGTGGTGTGTCGAGTATTGTAAAAAACAAGGATTTACTACAGAAGAATCTTATAATGAATATATAAAAGAAATGAAAAAGTGAAGTTCCGTAGTGCCGGATATGCCGACACTACGTTAGGTGTTCCGTCGGATTTGCAATCCGACGTCAAACAATGTCACAACCGCTATTCCTGGGGATTTGTAATCCCCTTAAAAATACAAACTCCCGCTAGGCTTTTAACAACAGAGTCTAGCGGGAGTTATTGTAAATGAGCGGATTGCAAATCCGCAAACTAAATAGGTCGAACCTTTTTTTAACGACGGATTACAAATCCGTCGGAACGCCTAGCGGAATATAACCTTCACTATGACAGAAGTTGCTTCAATTGCCTTTCATTTAATCCTGTAGCCTTCATGATCTGAGGTAATGTCATTCCCATAGCCAATAGGTTACGGGCAACAGACAGACCTTTAGAAAGTTCACCTTCCGCACGACCTTCCGCACGACCATTCTCCTCACCTTCCATATATGACCCATAAAGACCAGAGTAGTAATCATCGACAGCCTTAACGCTTTCGTCATACTTCTCCTGCTCTTCACTGCTCATACAGCGAATATCCGCCAACTTGGCAAGGTGATTGAATATCTTCTTTTGTGCCGTAAACGGCAATCTTTCCAATGCTTCCATATGCTTCAAAACATAAATCCACTTTTCAAAGCAACCACGCAAGTCGTTAGACTCGCCAAGTAGTTCCTTATCTTTAAAAGTAACGTCCTTTATCTGGAATTCTCCTTCAAAAAGGTCGTTCAAGAAATTAATCAGCAAGTCCTTGCTGAATTCTTGACCGAAGAGGCGTTTGAACCCCCAATCGGTGAAAGGGTTAATGTATCTACCCATATCAATCAGTTTGAGATTCTTAAATCTGCCGACAAAGATACGTTTTATTTTCGAATACACCAAAGATTTATTCGACTTTTTTATTGAACGTAGGATTTTCCCGTAGCGCCGGACATGCCAACACTCCGTTAGGCGTTTCAAAAACAAATTTTCATGTTACGATGAGTTTTCCGCTTTTTTCTTTGGTGGAATCAGAAAAAAATCGTAAGTTTGCAGCTGATTCTGATTAAACATTTAATATATTGGAGGATAGGATATGGTAGTATATGTAGCAAACCCACTTTATGACGCAGTGTTCAAATACCTGATGGAGGACGATAGAATAGCGAAGACTATTCTGGGAGCCCTATTGAAGAAAAAGGTGATTGATGTGAAAATTCGCAGAAATGAGTATGCGAATGTAACTCGTCGTGAGTCTATCTCGATGTTTCGCATAGATTTTGCCGCTACCATATTGGACGAGAACGACAAGCCTCACTTGATACTCATCGAACTACAAAAGACATGGCTTCCTACGGAAACACTTCGCTTCCGCCGTTATCTAGCCTTACAATATAACAATGAGGAGAACATGCTGAAGGAGACCAACGACAAGTTTGCCATTCCTATGGTTGCTGTCTATCTGCTTGGTCATCGTATCGGAAAGGTCAAGGAACCTATCGTGTATGTAAATCACCAGACTTATGATTATGAGGGGAATGTCGTGGAAAATGGCATTCCAGATCCTTTCGTGGAAAGTTTGCAGCATGACAGCATTGTTGTGCAGATTCCTTTGCTGCATGGAAGGGTGAACAATAGATTGGAAAAGGTATTGAGCGTCTTTGACCAGGCTAACGCAACAGATAACAACAAGGTTATCAAAATGGATGACCAACAGTTTGAGGGTGACGATGATATGGAATATATCGTAAGACGCCTTCAATCTGCTGCCGCTGACCCAGAAATGCGTTATCAGATGAATGTGGAAGATGAGTATTTCAAGGAGCTGGAAGCTAGGGATACGCTTATCTTGGAAAAAGACAAGATGCTCAAGGAGAAGGAAAATAAGTTGAAGGAACAGGACGATAAGCTCAAGGAGAAAGACGATAAGCTCAAGGAGAAAGACGATAAGCTCAAGGAACAAAACTCCATGCTCCGTACGATGATCCTTAATATGCAGAAAAACGGGATGCCTATCGAGACAATTGCTCAAATGCTCAATACAACTGTGGACGAAATTAAAAAGATGCAGTAAAAACTAAAGAAGACAAAAGACACGGACAAATTGAATTTGTCCGTGTCTTTTGTCTTAAAATATTTCTTGGAGAAAAGAACCATCCTATCTCCTTATAAAAAAGATGAATTGGTTACCACTTCAGCTTGCCATACTTCTCCTTGTACCAAATCTGCCAGCCATTCACCAAGTTCTGCCATACCACGTAAGCCCCAGGAGCCACGGCAGCAAGAGGATTCAGGAAGGTGAGGGTGAGCCAGATACCCACAATGGTATTCTTCTGTCCCAATGCCTGACCGGCACTGATGCTGGCTCCGAAATGTCTGCCCACAGCCTTGCCGATGGCAAACTGGATGAGACACACGAACAAAGGCACGACGAGGAGCAAGGTTAGCGTCCAACCCGAAACCTCGGCATGGAGAAAATTGCGAACCGTCTCGCCCATCAAGATGGTGAGGTTGAAGCACCACATATAGAAGCCCAAGTCCTTCACGCTCTTCACCTTATCGACAAACTTCGGCAGGAACCTGCGACTCAGCAAAGCCAGGAGCAAAGGCACGACCAAGACGGTGGTGACATTGCGGAACACCATTGCACTCATCATCAAGAACGACACATCAGCCCCCTTCTCCACCATCGGGAAGAGACTCGGAATAATCACCATCGTAAAGATATTGGCAATGACCGTATAGGTGGTAAGCGAACCTATGGAGCCGCCCAACTTCTCTGTGACCACAGCCACCGCAGCAGCCGTAGGACAGATAAAGCAGATGAAAGCGCCCTCCAACACAAGCTTGGTCTCATAGTTGCCGCCAAACTCGAAGATGAGCACCACCATCATCAATGCCAACGAGGTACGAATGAGCTGGAGTATGAAATGCCAAGCCTTCGGCTTCATCTCCTTGATTTCTATCTTACAGAAGGTAACATAGAGCAAGGCGAAGAGTATCACCGGCATCATATCCACCAACTTCGGGCCACATGCATCGCCTATCGGCTCCAAGAAAGGAACATGGGCGAATATCAGATACATCACCGCTCCAAACACCAGGGAGCAAGGCAACGAAAACTTACGAAAGAATCTCCACAGCCACATCATAACTTATCATTCTACAAAATAAATGTGTATATTTGAATATTTGGTTCCGATAAATTTGTACATCAAAAAAAGAATCCCCTGCAAGTCGAACGCCGAAGCCATCGACAAGAGGGGAATTCTCGTGGATCCATTTATATAAGCTATAGCTTAATC
>DBLF01000044.1:0-4660 GCA_002297965.1 Candidatus Segatella papionis | reverse complement strand
CGGATGTACTCCAAGCACTCCTCAAGGCTCATCACTGTCTTAGGGATGACGCGAGCCTTATCATCAGAACCAGAGGCACGCACGTTGGTCAACTGCTTTGCCTTGGTTACGTTCACTACCAAGTCGTTCTCATGAACATGCTCACCTACGACCTCGCCGCCGTAAACCTCCTCACCTGGGTCGATGAAGAACTTACCACGATCCTGAAGCTTATCGATGGCGTAAGCGTAAGCGGTACCTGTCTCCAAGGCAATCATGCTACCGTTGCTGCGACGGCTAATCTCGCCCTTGTATGGCTGATACTCCTTGAAGCGGTGAGCCATGATAGCCTCGCCCTGAGAAGCCGTCAACACATTGGTACGAAGACCGATGATACCACGTGAAGGAATATCGAACTCGATATCCACACGCTCGCCCATGTTCAACATAGAGGTCATATCGCCCTTACGACGAGTAACCATATCAATCATCTTAGAGGCGAACTCCTCTGGCACGTTGATGGTCAACTCCTCTACAGGCTCGCACTTCACGCCGTCGATTTCCTTGTAGATAACCTGAGGCTGACCTACCTGAAGCTCGTAGCCCTCACGACGCATGGTCTCGATGAGCACAGAGAGGTGGAGCACACCACGACCTGAGACAATCCACTTATCGGTGGTATCCTCATAAGGCTGAACACGAAGAGCGAGGTTCTTCTCCAACTCCTTGTTCAAGCGCTCCTGGATGTGACGGGAAGTACAGAACTTACCCTCCTTGCCGAAGAAAGGAGAATCGTTGATGGTGAAGAGCATACTCATGGTAGGCTCATCGACAGCGATAGGTGGCAGTGGCTCTGGGTTCTCGTAGTCGCAGATGGTATCGCCAATCTCGAACTTCTCCAAACCGATAACGGCGCAGATGTCGCCAGAATCCACATGGTCTGTCTTCTTATGTCCCATACCCTCGAAGGTGTGAAGCTCCTTGATCTTGGTCTTCTCCTGGGTACCGTCACGGTGGCAGATGGTAACGTTCATACCATCTTTCAATGTACCACGGTGTACACGACCTACGGCGATACGACCGGTGTAAGAGCTATAGTCGAGAGAGGTGATCAAGAGCTGAGGAGTACCCTCCAACTGCTTAGGGGCAGGGATTACCTCGATGATCTTGTCGAGCAAATAGTCAATGTTGTCTGTTGGCTTGTTGTAGTCCTCGCTCATCCAGCCGTTCTTGGCTGAACCATACACTACAGGGAAGTCGAGCTGGTCCTCTGTAGCGTTGAGGTCGCACATCAAGTCGAATACCATTTCATATACCTCCTCTGGGCGACAGTTAGGCTTATCCACCTTATTGACCACAACGATAGGCTTCAAACCGAGCTGCAATGCCTTCTGGAGAACGAAACGAGTCTGAGGCATAGGACCCTCGAAGGCATCGACGAGGAGGAGGCATCCGTCTGCCATATTGAGCACGCGCTCAACCTCACCACCGAAGTCAGAGTGTCCCGGAGTATCGAGAATATTAATCTTAGTACCTTTCCAGTTGATAGACACATTCTTTGATAGAATGGTTATACCACGCTCGCGCTCCAAGTCGTTGGAATCGAGCACCTCGCCGCTGTTATCCTGGCCGTCACGGAACAGCTTACCAGCGAGCATCATCTTGTCGACCAATGTAGTCTTACCATGGTCAACGTGTGCAATAACTGCAATGTTTCTAATGTCTTGCATTTCGTTTTTACCTTAAATACTTTTGAATTTGGGTGCAAAATTACAAAAAATTCCCGAAAAATTTGCATAATTCGCTGAAAAGTTGTACCTTTGCACCGCATTTTTAAGGAAACCACCGTGAGGAAGGTCCTCGGGATGCATACTTTAACATTCATAATTATAACATTTTAAGTAAACAGCTATGTATTTAGACAAAGCAAAAAAAGAAGAGATCTTTAGCAAGTACGGAAAGTCTAACTCTGATACTGGTTCAGCTGAGAGCCAGATAGCATTGTTCTCATACCGTATTGCTCATTTGACGGAGCACGTTAAGAAGAACCGTAAAGATTATACTACAACACGTGCGTTGACACAGCTTGTAGGAAAGCGTCGTGCATTGCTCGATTACTTGTATGATCGCGACATCAATCGCTATCGTGCAATCGTCAAGGCCCTCGGTCTTCGTAAGTAATCAGCCGAAGCAGACAAATTGCTTAACAGAACAAAACCTCTCATCATTCGCAAGAATGGCGAGAGGTTTCTTTTTTATCTTCTTTTCGACAAAAAGACTATGAATACCATAAAAAGCTCCGTATTATTTTTGTTTTTCGAGAAAATATGCTAACTTTGCAACCATCAAACGAACATATAATTTAAAGGAGAAGACTATGGGTAGAAGAAGATTGCCCTTGGGCATACAAGATTTCGAGGAACTACGTAGAGGCAATTACCTTTACGTGGATAAGACCGATATGGTCTGGGAAATCGCCAACGGCGACAAGTACAATTTCTTCAGTCGGCCTCGCCGCTTCGGCAAATCCCTGCTCACCTCTACCCTGCAATGCTACTTCGAAGGAAAGAAAGAGCTCTTTGAAGGACTTAAGATCATGGACTTGGAGAAAGACTGGATCAAGCGACCTGTCATCCACTTCAGTATGAACCTGGGAGGATCTGACGCAGAATCCCTACGCCAATACATCGACGATACATTGGCCAAATATGAGAAAATATATGGCAAAAGCCCTACTGAAGCAAACATCAACAACCGCTTTACAGGTATCATAGAAAGAGCTTACCAACAATCGGGAGTACAAATTGCAGTTCTTGTGGATGAATACGATGCCCCATTGCAACATTCCTATAAGACCGATAAGCACGAAAAGTGTCGCAATCTCTATCGTGATTTCTTTACGGGTCTGAAGGATTACGGCTATTGCATCAAGTGTGTGTTTCTGACAGGAATCACCAAGTTTACGCAAATTAGCTTATTTAGCGTGCTCAATACACTGACCAACATTAGTTTCTACAATGAATATGCCAGTATCTGTGGTTTAACTACCGATGAAATAAAATTCTATTTCAAACCAGAGCTGGAGAGATTGGCAGTAATGAGACATTGGACCGTCCCACAAGCCATCTCAGAACTTCAGCAAAAATACGATGGCTATCATTTCTCCGAAAACCTCGTTGGGGTTCATAATCCCTTTAGTGTACTCAGTGCGCTCAACGAAGGGAAACTAAAGTCATATTGGATGTCAACAGGAGCAAACGCCTTGCTGATGAAAATCCTAAAAGATTTCGCAAACGATGCCACTACCCTGGATGGTTCTCTCATCGACATGAATTACCCGGAGACCTCCGATGTCAATACGACGAATCCCAAACTGTTCTTATACCAAGCAGGTTACCTTACATTAAAAGGTGTACTAGGAGACAGCTACATTCTTGGTTTTCCAAATGGCGAAGCCAAGAAAGCTTTGCTCAACATGCAATACAAATAAAGAAAGCCCTCTATCGGATAGAGAGCTTTCTTGTCAATACTTTATCATTCTCGTTTGAATACTGATTGCTATCCAAACGAACCGTTACCTTTACGATATATACCGCCGAAGCCTCTACTGGAATGCTTACGGTGTTGGCTTCTTGCAGCTGTCTTGTAGCTACCAACTTGCCATCCACGGTAAATACCTCCACCTTATTTAATATAGGCGCTGGCGAAGAAACCACGAGGGTGCCGGATACAGGCGAATAAACCTTGACGGCATTTTCATCCGTTGTCGCCGCCTCGATGCCTGTGGCGCCACGAGTTGTGGTCAAGAAGTACCTGCCATGCTCATTGGCTGCTATCTCCACAGCCTCATCATCCGTCAGTTCTCGGTACTGCTTGCTCTCCGCATCATAGAGATAAAGAGGAGCGGAAAGCTTGTCGAGACCTTTGAGTTTCAAGCTGAGCTTGGTGGTGCTCGAAGCATCTGCCTTATTACGGCCTAGGACATTTGCTGACGATGAGCTTGCCCCATTGCTGATTACGCCCAACGGCAACCAGTCGATGCTTGGCACGGTGTTCACAGCCACAGCTTGGTCGTCAGCCACAGTATAGAGCATTGGCACATCCTTCAAGTTCTCATCGTAGAGCAATGGCGCATCTTCCGACGAATCGTAATCAGGTGTAGCCTCGGCATTGACCACTACCCTAGCCTCACTACTGTTACTGCCGTCAGACACACGCATCGTCAACAAGCGAGACTGCACCTCATCTTCTGCCGCCTGTGTCTTTACGCCGCCCAACACTTCTCTATCCACGGTCATCGCCGAGGTAAAGTTGAGCGAAGAAGCCGTTTGCCCATCTGCCAACTTCACGAAGAACGATTGCATCGGAGCGATGGTCACGTCGTTCTTCGACTCGTAGGTCTGGGTGGACATATCCAACTTATCATAGAGCTTCAAGGTTCCGTTCTCATACACATATATCGTTGGCGACAAGGCTGGGTTCGCCTTGATAAACTTATACATGCTCAGCGTAGCCATGTAAGGATTACCCACGAGATAATAAACATTGCCATCCGACAGTTTCGATAGCGACTGGCTCATCTTGCCCAAGGCACTCTCCTGCTTGTCCTCATCCACCACCAAACGATAGGCATTCTCCTTGTTGAGCGTTGCCGTGATGGTAGAGCCTGATGAAGTAGAGC
>DBLF01000063.1 GCA_002297965.1 Candidatus Segatella papionis | reverse complement strand
CGAGGGCATGGATGTTGTTGAGTGTGTTCATGAAGAAGTGAGGATTGATCTGATACTTCAGATATTCGAGCTGACGGTTCAAGTTCTCCCGCTCCAACTCCTTGATTCTCTTCTTGTCATCGAGCGACTTGAAGAAGTACTTGATTCCCACGTTCAGTCCCAAGAGCAACGACATGATGATAATCGCTACGGAATCCTGTCCGCCGAAGGCACGAGGAGGCTCAAATCGCATGTTGGGTCCCATTCGTTCGCCCTTTCCATCTTCAGGACGAAGAGGTGGATCAGGAATCTCCGTATTCTCTCGCTTAACGAGAGAGATTTCATCATGAGGAGGACGTTTGTCTGGAGTTAACTCATGAGGAGGTTGTTTCTGGACATAAGGATGTTGCTGATTCTGAGGTATTCCCTGTTCTATCCTTGGTTTTCCTTCCTCATTCACAGGTCCAGCATGATGCGGACGGAAGTGAACTTGGTAACCGAAGAAACAAGCAAACAAGAGAACCACCAAACTGCCATACGCCCACTTTCGATTGCCATACACCAGCAAAGGCGCAATCAAGAAATTGTGGATGAAGAAGGTGGCGCAAAACATCGACAACAAACTCCAAGCATTCCACACGCCTTGCCAATCCCATGAGTTTGAAAAAGCGATGGATGAAGTTGTAGCAGAGGATGCTGTAGTAGAAATAGCCTGTGCTTCCTCGGGACTAGAAGTGAAGAAGTCGCCGACAAGCATACTTATCACTGGTGCTGCAAACAACACTGCCCACAGTGCCACATAAAGTATCAATTCCGATTTCTTCTGTCCCTTGTTCATTAATTCTACATAAATTTTATGAAGAGCTCCTCCTCGCTGACTCGAAGAGAAACCTAGATGAGTAAAATCTTTCAATATTTCAATAACGTTAGAATTGTTAGTTTATTGCCAAAAACAACTTGATGCTCCATCTTTCGTTACAGAAAAGTTTTCACCAGTATGGTTGACACGGGCTGAAAGCCCAAAAGCACCTAGCCCAGGGCAACGCCCTGGGTAAACGGAATGGAATTCATGCGCCCAGTAAAGGCAAAAGCATAAAAAAACGCCATTATAGAATGCTTTTGCCCTTTCAGGGCGACCTTCTTTTTCTGCCTTTTCCTAGGGCGTTGCCCTAGGCTNNNTGCTTCTGCCCTTTCAGGGCGTCTATAGCCTAGAACTTATAGTTGTATCCGATGCCCAGCACGTGGGTGTCGAGGTCCTCATCATCGTTGTCTTTCAAGTCCTGATAGCGATAATAGAGTTTCAAGTCGTGGTGCTTGGCGATGGAGAAATTGGTGCCCAGCGTGCAACGGGTCTTCTGCAGTCCACCCTCGCCATGATACATTTCTACGCTACCGAAAGGCGTTAGAGGCGTATGTTTCAGGCGATAGTTCATTTGGAAGCGTGAGCGCAAGAGGTGCTGGCTCTTGCTCTTCACGTCTTCCCACTCCTCCGTGTCGGTGTCGTACTTCTTGTTTTTCGCCTTGGCACGATAGGTATATTGATACATCTCTCTCAGCGACAACCCTAGGTTGCCAAGGCTGTAACTGCCCGTCACTCCGAAGAGGAAACGATGGCGTGGCCACCAATACGTTGGAGTAATCTTGTTAACAGTGCCATCCTTATGATAAGTCTGTGTTCCTCCACGATGGTCGTAGAGGAGATTGTAGCCAGCCGAGAACTTCAGGTATTTATTAAGTTTGTAGTCGGTTCCTACTCCTAGACTGTAGCGGTCCATCTCCTTGGAGTTGTTGCGGGTTCTTGCCCCCAACTCCCCTTCCAACGTCCAATGCTTATTGAGCTTTTTCTCCACTCCTGCGTCCATCCAAATGCCAAAGTCGGAAGAACTTTGCGACAACGCTATCTGTCCGCTTCCCAATAGCGCAATGACCAGAAATGCCATCTTTTTCATTGTCAGCGACTTGACTACCATCTTTCTTAGCAAATCAATCACCATCACAAAAAACAAGAAGAAGCTTACTAGTAGATTATATATTAAAAATAAAAACTTAGCCATCATATTTTTCGTTTAAGATTACACTAACTCACAATTCATATACTCCTCAGAATGTACTTTCACATGATTATCTATGCCACACACTTCATCAGAATGATAATAAATCTTGATGACACTCATGTCTCTGAGAAAGTCGATGCCTCCGATTTCCAGCTTCACGATGTCAAGCCCCGTTCGTTCCCTCAAGTCGGCAAGGAGTTCATCGTGCCGTTCAGGCTTGATGAGTTCGATACGGTCGTACTGCACCATCTTCACGGCCAAGCTTCCCTTTACCTTGACGTTCTCGAAGAGGAAGGTCATGAGAATGAAGAGCAGATTGACTCCCAAGAGTTGCATCCAGTCTAGGTTTGCCGCCAAACCATTGATGACGCTCAGGGCGATAATCATGAAGAGATAGGTCATCTCCCTGACTGGCATCGACTCCGTTCGATAGCGCATGATGCCGAAGATGGCGAAAAGTCCCAAGGCAAACTCTATCTTGATTTTGCTACCGCCCATCAAGTTGATGAGGAAGAAGACACTGATGGACATGAGCATGAAAGTAAAATAGTAGTCACGCCTACGGCTCTTCGGGAAATACAGCCAATGGGTAAGGACCCAAACAGCTGCGGTGTTAAACACGAATCTTAATATCATCGGCAGGAAATCTGCCATATTTTGTGGATTAAACATTGTTTTGAAGGAATTTAAGGGTTATCACGAAATCTTAGCGAGTTTCATCAATCTTGGTTTCATCCTGTTGATGCGTAGCGAAGGATTGGTCAAAGCCTCTCCTATGCAATACTTGCTGAAGCCTCTCGGATGAATCCTCAGTTCACGAAGCATCGAGAGAATGGGCGAAGGCTTCAAGCCATCCCGCTTCAGTTCGATGATGGCGAACTGAGGGAGAGAGCATTCCATACCTGTCGTCAAGTTGCGAAACTCCAAACAGGTATCGATGGTGAGCCGTTCAGTCTTCGCCTTATTGACCAACGTAACGCGTTGGAACTTATTCTCTATCTTCTGTTCCAAGAGTTGAGGGTCTATCTGTAAGTTCTCTCTCAAGAACTCCATCGCCTTCCGATCGCTTTGCAAGCTGAAAGCTGGCATTGTACCTAGCATTTGCGCCGCATCCAAATACAGAGGCAAGTTCATCGCCGCGATGCGATTCTTATGGGTCTTGCCATGGTTGTCCTTGGTCTTCACTTCCAGAAAACTGAGGTGACTGTCCACATAGGAGCGTACTCTCACTTTCTGTCTCCCCGCATGTCCATCGTGATGGGCATTATAGAAAGCATAGTCCTTGGAGTCGTAATAGACTGTGGCATAATTCATGTTGCGCTTGCCGTCTATCTCCTGCACCCGATACTCATCGCTTGCCATCTGCAAGAGTTGCTGCAACTTGTCGATGGAGGCAACAAACTTGGTGTCGGTCCTGTTCATCAGTCTAATTCCGCCCATCTCGTCGAGCGAGATGGGCTGGAACTTCGAAATTAACGCATTCATTGTCATGTCAATACTCTTTTCTAAAAACTTACAAATACCAATAAACTTATATAATATGAAACGTCAATTCTAAATTAACTCAAAAATATCATAGTAGAATCGAAAGAATTATTCTTAAAAACCATTCTCACTATGGACGACCACCAGGCTGCCCCCCATTTCCACCAGGACCACCTCCAGGTTGGCCGCCTCCTCCTGGCTGTCCGCCACCGCCATTCATACCACCGCTGAAGTTGCTAGTGGTAATCATCGACGAGAGCGTCAGCGTAGCTAAAGAGGAGCCACCGCTCACCGTGGCATCTGTAACATAGCCACAGAAATCGCTGCCACCGCTCACAGTGGCTCCCGAAGAGAAGATATAAGAGTTTCCTTTGGTCATCTTTGGCGAGCTAACCAACAAGGTATAGCCCTGCTGACTGTAGTCGCGTGGCACCTTGAAGGCAAGGATATTATTGCCGCTGTTGTCTGCCACGGTAATGTACTGTCCGTTGGAGATGCTGCTGCCTCCGAGGATAGCCACAGGCTGGGTGGTTACACTAGCCGTAGGGGTGGATGTCGTTCCACCGATGCCTATCATCGTACCACCTGTAACGGTAAACGTATTCTGGTCGCAGTCGAAGCCCTCCTCAGGCTGGGTCGTGCCACAGGCAATCACCACGCCACCGCTCACAGTAAGGGTAGAGTTGGAATCGATGCCGTCGTTGTTGGTTCCCATGGCAAAGATGTTACCGCCACTGATGGTCATCGCCTTCGAAGAGTTGATGGCGTCATCGTAGCAATAAGCCATGATGGTTCCACCCGAAATATCCAAGGTCGTTTTGCTCTCGATGCCTTCCGAGCCTTCGCCACCTGTGCAACGCACCATGATGTCGCCACCCTTCAAGTACATCGCCGCATCGCTCTTGATGCCCTTAGGCGACGTGTCGAGTCTGCCGTATGTATATTGCTTGCCGGTGGTAATTACCTTGATGGTACCTGCATTCACAGTCAGCGTCTGGTCGGTGCTGATGCCCTTGCCCCCAGCTCCTGTACTCTTGCAGAGCAATTCACCGCCGTTCATCACGAAGATGCTGTCGGCCTTCACACCAGCACATCCACTCACGTCCTGTTCGTCGGAATCATATTCGCCAGTACCCGTGGTGATGGCTGTGGTTCTTCCGCCATCTATCTGTATCAACCCATCGCTACTCAAGCCCTTGCTAGCTGCGGCAGAGGTCTCCAAATTGATGACTCCACCTTTTACATAGATGGCATCATTGCCCTTGATGGCATTTCCGGCAGTCGCTTTCACATAGATGTTGTTGCCTGGACGGAACATCACATAGTCGTCGCTTCTGATGCCCGCCTTGCAGTTGGCATAGACGTTAAGCGTTCCTTTACCCGAGAAGAGCATCTTGCCTTCGCTGAAGAACGCAGCCTTCATATCCTCGTCGTCGGTGGCATCGCTATACTTGGTGCCATCGGTGATGGTATTGGTAGTTCCGTCGGCAAGCACAATGTAGCCACGCTTCTTGCTCTGGATATTGATAGGAGCGCCATCCGGATTGGTGATGTTCACGCCGTTCAAGTTTAGCTCAAACTTATTGTCGCTATAGATTTTGAGGAAACCATCGCTGGTGGTTCCGCTCACGTTGTAGCAAACCTTCTTGGCAGACGACTTGACGATGACGTCGGCTCCACTAACAGACACCGTCACGCCATCCACACTTCCCGAGGTGGTAGCCGAAGTACCCTCGAAGGCAATATTAATTTCATTCTTAAAGGTGTTGTTTTCGATGTAATCTTCCGCCTCATCGCCGTCACTGGGAATCGTCTCCGATTCATCGAGTGAGGTCTTGTCGATGGAAATATCGAAACTCGTGAGGTCGCTCAGCGAGCTATCATAGGTCGTACTACTTCCGCCCGAATTGTCATCACCAGAACCTCCACCATTCTCCGTTCCATTGTTATCGTCTTCCCAAAAATCGGAGTCGGAAGAGCATCCCGTCGCCAACGTCATGGCGAACATCAATGCCGCCAATCGTGAAAAATCCAATCAGTCGTTTCATAAGCTGTTCCTTTCTACTTTTTAATTGCTTCCAAGTATTCATTACTTTTTAAGCTTGTTCCTTTTAAGTTCATTGCTTTTTAATTTCGATTGCAAAGGTATTACAATTCTTCGACACTCACAACTTTATTCAACGAACGCCCCGTTTCTTTCAACGAAACAGAAAACAAAGTGGTATTTGCATTAGAAATTAGAAAAAAGCAGAAATCGGCTAAAACTTGCTAAAAAATATAGCAGTATCAATTATTTTTCGTATATTTGCATAAGAAAGGCTGCACTCGGCAATTTGAAAGCGAGCTTTCATTACGCTCGTTTGCACTTTCTTTGCATAAGAAAGACATAGAGAAGAATCTATGCAGCTTAGAATGTTTCACTCTTTAAAAATATAAGCGATATGAAGGTAATATTTCTAGATATTGATGGCGTGCTGCAACCGGGCAGTTACCAAGACAGGTTCGAGCATATTGGCGAAGTTTCCGACCTCGCCAAGGAACTCAACAAGAAACTCAACAATGGCTTCGACTATTACAAACTGGTGGGAGGAGACAAGGAATACGACAACAGGCAACAAGTAAACAAGTACGACATCGGCGCCGTCTATTGGGACTGGCATCCTGAGGCTGTGAAGTTGCTGCACGAAGTTATCGACAAGACAGGCGCCAAGATTGTGCTCTCTACCGACTGGCGTGGTCGTGGCTTGGAAGAGATGCGTGGACTCATCGACATCAAGGGATTCGGCAAGTATCTCTATGGTGCCACCTATTTCCCTGCCAAATGTTATTCCTCTACCGACGGCAAGCTCTTTTCCGATGAGGAGATGTGGGCGCAGGACAGCGAGTTTCGCAAGATTACCAGCGACCTAGAAAAAGGTCTCGATAAGATTTATCCTCCTCAGGAAGTTTGCCATTGGGATAGATACGTTAATTACCGAACAGCTGAAATCAGAGAGTATCTCGACCGCCACCCAGAGATTACGAGTTATGTGGCTGTTGACGACATGTACATCGGCGTAGGTCTTGACGGTCATTTCGTTTGGTCGGAAAAAGGATGGATTCGCCAAGAGCATGCCGACAAGATGGTGGAGATTCTCAGCAAGGAGGATGGCCCTTTCCCTCTGCCTGCGGAACTGAAGACAGAGGAACTGGAGGCTTGGCGCAAGAAAAGAGTATATAATAGCGTGTATTATCACTAAAGGAATGAAGAAAGAATGGATTCAAAGACCTGTCATCCGCCTCGACATGAGCCGAAAATGTCGGGGAATAAATGAAG
>DBLF01000101.1:49256-54072 GCA_002297965.1 Candidatus Segatella papionis | reverse complement strand
CCATGTGCCTCGTGCCCCATGGAATCTACGTCCGGTCTATCTTACGCTCAATCCTTTTGGCAATACCTATCGCCGTCGCCATGAGGGAGACTATGTTTGTCGGGATGAAGAGATAACTCAGATGATTTCAGATGCCAACAGCTTGCGTTCTAGTAGTGATGCTCGAATCTTGCGAGGCTATAGTATCGATGACATCGACTTGGCATCGCTTCATCAGTATCGCCGACTCTACAACTTCCATCATGAGAACCATCCCTGGAACGAGGAGGAAGACATGGCTTTCATGGAGCATATCGGTGCCTATCGTAAGGACAGGGCTACTTCTGCTGAAGGTTTCACGGTGGCAGGAATGTTGATGTTTGGTAAGACCAATAGCATCACCGATCCAGAGTGTTGTCCTTATTTCTTCCCAGACTATCGAGAGCGATTGAGCTTAGTGCCTCAAATACGTTGGAGCAATCGAGTTTATCCCGATGGAACCTGGGAGGCGAACGTCTTCCAGTTCTTTACGAGAGTGTTGCCCATGTTGCAGCATGCTCTCCCTGTGCCTTTCCGCTTGGACGAGAACCAGATGCGCATAGATACGACTACGGCACATACGGCATTAAGGGAAGCCTTTGCCAACTGCGTAATCCATTGCGCCTACACGGTGATGGGGAATATCACTGTGGATAGGTATTTCGACAAGATTGTCTTGTCAAACCCTGGCACGATGTTGGTGAGCAAGGAGGAGTTTGAGGAGGGCAACCATAGCGTGTGCCGCAACCCATTGCTCCAGAAGATGTTCGTCTTTATCGGTGTGGGTGAGAAGAGTGGCAGCGGTGCTGATGTCATAGCCAAGGGCTGGCTGGACAATGGCTGGAAGCAACTACCGACGATAAAGGAAGTGAATCATCCCGATAGGGTGGAAATGACGCTGTATTTACCGATAACCGACGATAAAATTACCGATAAATTACCGATAACTGGCGATAAACCGACGATAAACCCATCAAGTGGCGATAAAACCGACGATAAATTACCGATAAGTGACGATAAAATTACCAATACCCCCATCAAGTACCCATCAAGTACCCATCAAGTACCCATCAAGTACCCATCAAGTACCCATCAAGTACAAGAGTTGGTTAATATACTCGAAGATGGAGAATTGTCTGTAAAAGAAATGATGGAGAAACTTCATTTGAAGGATAGAATGAACTTTATGGGAAATTATCTTGCTCCTGCTCTTGAGTCGGGGCTTGTTGTGATGAAATATCCTAACCAGCCAAAGCATCCAAAACAACGATATTTGTTGGCTGACTATGTCTAACCGTATGAATATAAACTATGGCTAAAAGAAATCTGTGGACGAGAGATGAATATATTTTAGTATTAAATCTCTATTATAAACTGCCCTTTGGACGATTGAGCAGTTCCACAAAAGAAGTACAGGAACTAGCAAAATTGCTTGGCAGAACAGTTAATGCTGTAGCTTTAAGATTGGTGAACTTTGCGGCATGCGATCCTTATATCTTAGCTACGGGAAGGCATGGTATGGCCTCAGGTGCGAAGACTTGTCTGCCATATTGGGATGAATTTAACAATAATCGTGAGGCACTTCTTTTTGAGAGTGAACAAATTCTAGCAAAATATCAAAACAAAACGATTGAAGAGAAATTCAAAGATTCTTTGAAAGATGTAAGGGAACTTCAAGGAGCAGATAGGATTAGAGAGGTAAAGACTCGGGTTAATCAATCCATTTTCCGTTCAATTATAATTTCAAATTATTCGGGTAAATGTGCTTTGACAGGAATTGATGTGCCAGAACTTCTTGTAGCCAGTCATATAAAACCTTGGGCAATGGATGTAAAGGAACGTTTAAACCCAGAAAATGGCATCTGTTTATCTTCTTTATACGACGCAGCTTTTGATAAAGGTTTGATAGGTTTTGACCAAAATTACAATGTGGTTCTTTCGCATAGAATATTGGAGCAAGAAACCAAAGATTATTATGACAAATATTTTGGTAGTATTGACCATGTGCAGCTTATGCTGCCAGAGGAGCATAAGCCAAATAAGACATTCTTGGAATGGCATATGGATACAATATTTCAAAGATAATTTCTAAAGATATATGAATACAGATATAGAAAAACAAAGAGAGAAAATAAAAGAAGAGTTTAGATTCTATCTTTCAAAAGTTGCAAAAAGTGGAAGAAAGTCTAATGATACTGGAGATTCTTTAGGGGAATCTTCTGTTACTAGTTATTTGTTGTTTATAGAGCCAGATAAACTGTTTGATTATAATGTTGAGGCTTGGAAGGGTATAACTTCGATGTATGATATAACTGATCCAGCTATAATTGAAGAAATTCAGCAGAAATTATCTCTGGACGATGCTTTCTGTATTCGAGATAAGAAAGATAATAATGGATTTCGCTCAAATGCGATAAGTCATTACAAACATTTCTTATATGCAAGAGATTTTTTTTTAAGAAAAAGACTTCAAGAAGAGCCAACAAGAACGCAATCTGAAGAACCAAAGGAATCTCCTCTCACCTTCACCTTTTCCCACCCTCGCCAAATCATCTATTACGGTGCTCCTGGCACAGGTAAGTCGCATACCATCAAGAGGGAGGAGGACGAAGGCAAGATTACTTGCATTCGAACCACCTTCCACCCTGACAGCGATTATGCTACTTTCGTGGGATGTTATAAGCCGCATAAGGATAAGGAGTCTAAGGAATTGACCTATGAGTTCGTGGAGCAGGCGTTCCTCTCTGCCTACAAGCAGGCTTGGATGAACCCTGACAAGGAAATCGCCCTTGTCATTGAAGAGATAAACCGTGGCAACTGCGCCCAAGTGTTCGGCGACATCTTCCAGCTTCTTGACAGAGACGAGGACGGATGGAGCACGTATCCTATCAAGGCGGATACGGATATCGCAGACCATTTGGAAGGATGCAATATCCCTGCTTATGTTGAAACGATGAAGGATAGATTCGGCAAGGATAAGGAGGGCAACGAGAAGTATCCTGATAGAAATTGGTTCGAATTCATGGCGTTGCCTCCTAACATGAGCATCCTCGCCACGATGAATACCAGCGACCAGAGCCTTTTCCCTATCGACTCTGCTTTCAAGCGCCGCTGGGACTGGAGATATATCCCTATCTGCCAAGGTAAGAGCAATGGCGAGGATGGAAAGCAGGAAGGCGAACTTCTGGACTGGACCATCGAAACATCGGCTGAGAACAATAGCTGGTGGGATTTCCTGCGTGCCATCAACGGCATCATCGAATCTACCACCCATTCCGAGGACAAGGAATTGGGTTTCTTCTTCTGCAAGGCTAACAAGGAGGGCGTGATTTCTGCCGAGAAGTTCGTCAACAAGGTGGTGTTCTATCTCTGGACGGATGTGTTCAAGACCTATGGCTTCCGCTCCGATATCTTCGATAAGGATGCTGATGGTAAGGAGAAGATAGCCTTCAAGGACTTCTTCAACAAGGAGACTGGGGAGCCGAATGGCGAAACCGTGAAACTGTTTGTGGAGAATGTGATGAAGCACCTGCCAAAGGAAGGGTAAAAGGTTCTTGATTTATCTTTTTTCATGGTGTTGCAAACAAATAGTTTAAAGAATATTTGGTGATTTGGCGCAAATGATGTATTTTTGCAGTAACAATTTCAGTCACATCTCTTCTTGAGAGTGTACAAGGGCGGATTTTTTAGTAGATAATAATTAAGAAAGGAACAAGTTATGAAATATGAAGCAGTAAAATATAATAGTCGTGAAGAGGCTTTGGCTGCTTTACGTCGTATGGTTCAACGTAAGAAAGAATGGGAAAAGAAAGTTCAGGAGGAATTTGCGATAGCACGTAAGGAGGCGGAAAATTGCTATGCAAATCTTTAATTTGACACGTTTGAATTTTCATTCTCCTTATAAGGTTTGGGTTGAGAATGGTGCTTATAAGTTTATAACAGACTATGGGGTGCAATATCGTATGGAATTTGCACCCAACCAGGATATTTGGGAGAATGGAGCTTATGAGTTTGGCATTCTTAACGAGAATAAGAAAAGTTCTCCTAATGATTCCAAGGTGAAGGAAACTGTACAATGTGTGATAGAAGAGTTTTTCTTAACGAATCCTGACATATTGCTGTATCAATGTGAGACGGGTGATAATCGTCAGGCTATGCGAGCACGATTGTTTGCAAAGTGGTTTAATGATTATGAAATGCATGACCGTTTCTATGTGAAGGTGTCTGTATTACGAGATGAAGAATCTGACAACTATATTGCACTGATTGTGCAAAAGAACAATCCTGAGATAGAAAATATTAAGCAAACTTTTGATAATTTTATAGGATTTTTTAGTCATAAGCCTGAATAGATAATATTATCTGATAATGAAACTACTCATAGAGGGATATCATTACGAGGAGAGTGCCATCGAGAAACTGGGCAGGCTGATGGGTGAGCTGACTTGGAGAGACGGCACCAAGAGCAAGAGTTATGTGGGCTATTACTATAGTTCGCAGCTGGACGACTGTGTATTCTTCCTGCCCAAGGTGGTGCTCGACGAGGATGGCCTGCTCTTTGGCAGATACAAGCCTTCGGACGTTGTGGAGGTGGAGGAGATGCTGAAAGACAAGGAACAGGGGCTGGCTGACTATCAGTTTCTGTATGAGTTTACGGTTTGGCTGTATCGAGGTCTCAGGGAGTTTGTCAGGCTGAATCCTTCCTCGGACATCGTGATGACTAAGGACATCAGCAGCGTGACTCCCCAGGGCGACGAGGTGTCGAACACGTATCTCGACATCATGCTCTCGCTGGTGA
>DBLF01000101.1:43970-49236 GCA_002297965.1 Candidatus Segatella papionis | reverse complement strand
TTTCATGAGGAGAACCAGGACTACTTGACCTTCGTGGTGAAGAACATGCACCGTGGCATGAACAAGGTGAACTGGACAAAGACCATCTCCCATTGCCAGGCTTACGGCAAGGAAACGCCTGTATATCTGAATCCTGTGAACAAGCGCAAGATGGTGAACTATGACGAGGAGCTGCTCGTCATCTTCTATTCCATCCTCGACTACATGAAGCGTAAGTATGGATTCGACATCAAGATAAACTATCACTTCAATCTGTTGTCGGAGGTGGAGTTTGAGAACTATCTCGATTATTATGGTGTAATCCGCATGAAGCAGATACGCTACAAGTATTTCTCTGATAAAGATTTGAGGCTATGGACGCTCTGCAATGCTTTCTTCGAGCGTATGATGGAGATACATAGCAGCCAACTCTATCAAGACTATTTGATGGTGACCGACTATCATGTGGTGTTCGAGGCGATGGTGGACGAACTGTTGTCGGACAAGGGACTGGACAAGGGAGACTTGAAGGCGCAGGAAGACGGCAAACGTGTGGACCATATCTACGCTTACCAAGGACTCATCAACCAAGATAGAATCTTCTACATCGGCGACTCGAAATACTATAACATCGGAGCTGGACTGGGTGAGTATTCGGTATATAAGCAATATACTTATGCCAGAAACGTGATACAGCACAACCTGTCGCTCTTCCTGGAAGATAAACCAGACGAGAATGGCAAGAGAAAGAGACTGGGCAAGGATTATCTCATCTACCGTGACGAGGACACTGATGGTTACAGCATCACGCCAAACTTCTTTATCTCAGCCCGCATCAATGAGATTGCCAGCCAGCGAGGATATGACAAGGACGAGTTGACTCCAAGAAACGATGTGGAGAAGTTGCGCCATTTCGAGAATCGCCTGTTCGACAGGGATACTTTGTTGCTCCAGCATTACGACATTAATTTCCTCTTCGTGCTCTCGCTCTATGCCCAGAGCAACGACGGACTGAAGGCGGAGTTCAGGGAGAGAACTCGCAGAAAGTTCAGGGAGAATATTCTGCAATACTTGGGAGATACCTATCAGTTTTATTCCTTGCAGTTGAAGCCTCGGGCAGGACAAGATGGGGAAGATGAGGATGACGAGAAGAGGCTGGATGCCATGCACCGTGCCATCGAGAAACATTTCAGAAGTAGCATAGGCAAGGTGTTCCGTCCTTACAGCGATGAGAAATTCATGTATGTGGCGGTGGAGCCAAAAGAGGAGTTTTATGAAGATAACCTCCTGTTGCTGTCGGAGTTGAGCAAGGACTTTACTATCCGTCATTACAAGCTCAATACCAATCCGACGGACGAAATCAATAAGTTCTACCAGATAGAGGCGGAGCTGAGTGGCGTAGAGCCTGTGGGTGCTAAGGTCTTGAAAGGAGAGAAGCTAAGGTTGGAGGACTTTGCCGATGAGATGTTTTTGGTGGGCGGTTGGAGAAAGGACAAGAACCAGCTGGCTTGGATCAAGGAGCACATGTTGTATAATGTACGCAAGATGGTACTTGGCAAGAATAGAAATGGTGTGCAGCGTATAGAGAAGGGGCTGGCAGATGCTCACTATCTCTTGCTCTATGAGATAGGTGCGGATATGCCGAGCTATGAGCTTTACAGGATAGACAGCTATAAGGTTAGGGAGACGAAATGGATGGAGAAGTATGGCTATCCTGAGCCTTCGGGTAAATACATCGTCTATCGACTGGAATCGATGCCTAAGGAATTCGAGCGCATTGACCTAGACAAGGTGCTGAAGAACGAGATGGCGAAGGCTGTGCGTGAGCACCAGAAGAGGAAGGAAGACTATGGTCCGAAGGATTTCGAGGGTACGCCTGTGTATCTGACGGGCAGGGAAATCATGGAGATAATGAACTGATATGGGTTATCTTCGTAGGTTATTGTGTCAACTCGATCCGTGCTACCCATCATCCAAGATAGACTGTTCCGCAGCGATTTTGCGGCGTTATCTTATGCATAAATACAAAAATAATGCCGCAACGCCAAATTTATCTTCCGATTTTTGGCATTGCGGCATGAAAATAAGCTGAATTTCCTTGGGAGTGTTACTTCATTTTTCCTACTGCAGTCTGGCTATAGCCATCGAGCATTCTTGCACTGGCGATGGCCTTGCGTGAGCAGTAGTCGAACTCTACCTTCTTGTCGCCCTGGCTGGACTTCCAGCGGATGGTGAGCTTCACGGTCTTGCCCTTGGTGTCGGGCAGGGCGTTGTTGAGGTTGAAGGCAACCAAGGCATCGCCTAGGCGATATTGTGGGTCGCCGTTTTGGTTGTGGCGAAGCTCTACTTCGTAAGGGTTCTCAGGGTTCACACCTGTGAGGAGGTTGATGTAGTGAGGTTTCTCGCCGCCCCAGAGCGCACGGAAGCGAAGGGTGAGATAGCCATCCTCGGCGATGGTTACCCAGTCGCGAACGATGTCAACGGCATCATTGCCATACTTGGCGTTGTTCTCGGCTTCGGTGGCAAGGTATGGCTGAGGCTGCTTGGTCAGGATGCTGTCCATCCAGTTGACGTTGATGACCTGGTTGTAGCCTTCGCTCTTCTCGTTGAGCACGTCGTAGTTGACGAGGGCTCTTACTTCCTTGCCGCCATACACTGGAGCCTTGAGGTTCTTGGCGAGCAGAGTGGTGTTGTCGTCGAGCTGCAAGTAGCAGGCATCGCCGTTCTGCTTCACGGTGACCAGGGCGTTTGGTAAAACGCGGTCCCAGTTGCAATCGTCGTCGCTGTCGCAAGACTGGAGGGTGAAGGCTGAGAGCAACAAGGCTACAGCCAGCCATGCTTTCATAAATCCCAATCCTCTCTCTTTCTTAAAACTTAAAGATGTAATTCTTTTGAAATCTAATTTTCTCATACTTATCTTTTCCTTTCTTTTCTTAATTCATATTATGATAGCGTCATTTCTGTTTCTATATTTTAGTAGGGACAAATGCGTCCTGTTTCTTCTCTATTCCACCTATAAAATGAGATCAATAAGAAAAACTTGCTTGGCTTTTGGCAAAAGAAAGTTAAATGTGAATTCTTTGTCGTTTTTTAGCATTACCTTTGCATCTGAAATCAGAATGGATTCATGAGTAAGGTAATAAAAAAGATATTTAGATCATTATCGTATATAGTTTGTATTGTGGTGCTTTCGTTGGTGCCCGATGCTTGGCTGTGGCATATTGGTGTGGCAGACTGGCCTTTGCCGCTTGCCATCGCCTGGTGGATTCCCTCGCTGCTCATCTTGTTGGCGGAGGTGGGATTGCAACTAGGCAAGTTTCATCGTGAGTCGGTGAGGGTGCTGTTTTCGCTCCTCCTCTTCTCGGTGATGCCGAAGGTGGTGTTCATCCTCTTCGATCTCTTCCTGCCTTGGTTCTTAGCCTTGCTGCCAGCCTTGGCGTTGGCGGGATGGTTTCTCTATGGATTCTTGGTGGGCTGGAAACGGTTGGAGATACACAATGTCACTTATTCCTCGCCCGAACTTCCACCTTATTTTGATGGATATAAGATATTGCATTTTAGTGATTTCCACTTGGGAACATTCCCGAAAGGCTCTGACTTCGTGAAGCAAGTGGTGGAGCGTGCCAATGCCGAGGGCGTGGAGATGATGCTCTTTACGGGCGACTTGGTGAATGATGCTGCCGACGAGGTGAAACCTTATCTGGAGGAGTTGAAGAAGCTGCAAGCTCCCGATGGCATCTTCTCTGTTTGGGGCAACCATGACTACTGCGAATACAATACCAACCATAGTTTGAGCGCCTTGCGAAAGAATCGCCGTATGCTCTTCGACTTCCAAAAACAGTTGGGGTGGCATCAGCTGATGAACGATCATTTCACCGTGTCGCATGGCATGGCTTCGATAGAAATCATCGGCGTGGAGAATGCCGGTCAGCCACCGTTCACCAATCGCAGCAACCTGCGGAAGGCGATGAAGGGCGTGGCGAAGGATGCTTTTAAGATAGTGCTTACCCACGACCCGCATCATTGGCGGCGAGAGGTACTGAGGATGGGAGTGCATCTTACGTTGGCGGGGCATACTCACGCAGGCCAGTTGAAAATAGGCAAGTTGACTCCTGCCTCTATGGCTTTCAAAGAGTGGGGAGGCGAGTATCGTGTGGGTAAGCAGATGCTCTCAGTATCGGCAGGACTGGGCGGCTCGTTCCCCTTCCGGTTGGGAGCTTGGCCCGAGATGACGGTCATCACCCTGAAGCGTGATTTAGATTCTCGCTATCGCTGAGGCCGATAAAAGCAATAAGAAAAACTGATAGCAGGGACAATGGATAAAAACGTTAAAATGCTGAGGCGAAGTGTTAACCGATGGTTAAATATTCGATATTTATTCATATTTCGGAAAAATGTTTGCCAAATACTTTGGTAGTTCGGATATATAATCGTAACTTTGCATCAGTTTTCGCATATATTTGGGCAAATGGGGGGTGTCGAGAGACTGTACTCCATTTGTTTTTTTTATGTAGAAAGAAGTATTGCGTTCGACATTTAGAATAAAAGTAATCAGTAAGTTTAAAGCTTAACTTTTCATGTTTCAAGCTTTTACTTTTTCAAGTTCAAAGCTTAACTTTTAAAATTTTAAAGAAAAATGAAGATTCCAGTAGAAGAACAATATAAATTCGTAAAACTTTCTTTACCAGATGGAAGCAAGGCTGAAGGTCAGGCTGTATTGTTGCATGCTTGTTGTGCGCCTTGCTCGGCAGCCATAGTGGAGTGTATGCTTCGCAATGGCATGAAGCCTACGGTATTCTTTAGCAACAGTAACATCTATCCCCAGAAGGAATATGAGATTCGCAAGCATGAATTAATCCGATTCTTGGAGGCACAAGGCGTGCCTTATGTGGAGGATGAGTACGACCACGAGATATGGAGATGTGCCGTCAAGGGATTGGAGAATGAGCCAGAGCGAGGAAGTCGTTGCTCCGTTTGCTTCCAGTTCCGTCTCACTCGTGCTGCCCTGTATGCGCAGGAGCATGGTTTCCATCTCCTCACCACCACGCTCGCTTCTTCCCGTTGGAAGAATATCAAGCAGATAGACATGGCTGGCCATATCGCCGTGGAAACTTGTCCTGATGTGGAATGGTGGGATATGAACTGGCGAAAAGGAGGATTACAGAATCGACGGGGCGAACTGCTCAGAATCAATGAATTCTATAATCAATTGTATTGTGGCTGTGAATTCAGTTTAGCTTCATCGGAAGCAATGCGGAGAAGCAATCCCACAGATTAAAATCGTATA
>DBLF01000101.1:39991-43934 GCA_002297965.1 Candidatus Segatella papionis | reverse complement strand
ATATAAAAAACTCCCACAGATTTCACTGATGAACACAGATCGGCTTGTGCCTAAAAACTCCTTGTAAGCAAGGAAGAAAAACTCTGTGTAATCTGTGAAATCTGTGGGAGATTTCGTTATAAGGGCGCTAGCCCATCTGTGTTAATCTGCGTAATCTGCGGGAGACTTATGAAAGACCGGTGATTTCACCGTTCACTACGTCGATGCGCTCTGCCTGTGGGCTCTTTGGCAAGCCAGGCATACGCATGATAGGACCAGCGATGACGACAATCATCTCGGCTCCCATGTTCACGGTGATGTCACGCACATGCAGTTCGAAGCCGTCGGTAGGACCGTAAGCCTTGGCATCGGTAGAGAAACTGTATTGTGTCTTGGCGATGCAGACAGGGAATTTCTCAGCACCCAATTTCTTGATTTCCTCTATCATAGCCTTGGCTGAGTCGCTCAGGGTAACTGAACCTGCACCATAGAGATTCTTCGAAATCTTCTCAATCTTCTCCTCCACGGTGTCATCATCGTTGTAGGCGAAGTAAAGAGGAGCTGATGGATGCTCGTCGATGGTCTTCACGACAAGGTTGGCGAGTTCTACGGCTCCCTTGCCACCCTCGGCGAAGGCATTGTTGACGGCGAATCCGCAACCCATCTCCTCGCAGTGTTTGCGCAATACCTCGATTTCCTCATCGGTGTCGGTAGCAAACTTATTGAAGGCGATGACCACAGTCTGACCGAAGCTCTGCAAGTTCTTTACGTGCTTATCTAGGTTCCAGTAACCATTCTCCATACCCTCGATGTTAGGCTTCTTGATGTCTTCCTGTGCTACGCCACCGTGCATCTTCAGTGCCTGGAGTGTTACTACGAGAACGGTGAGGTCTGGCTGCAAACCCGTCTTACGGCACTTGATGTCGTAGAACTTCTCTGCACCGAGATCAGCACCGAATCCTGCCTCTGTGATAGCGTAGTCGCCATATTCCAGGGCTGCTGCCGTAGCCATCACTGAATTACATCCGTGGGCGATGTTGGCGAAAGGACCGCAGTGGACGAAGGCTGGTGTACCCTCGGTAGTCTGTACCAAGTTTGGCTTCAAGGCATCGAGCAGGAGGGCTACGATAGAACCGCCCACACCCATATCCTTGACGGTGAATGGCTTGTCGTCCTCTGTGATACCGAGGAGAATATTGTCGATGCGACGGCGCAGGTCGTCGAGGCTTGTGGCAAAACACATGATAGCCATAATCTCTGAGGCTGGAGTGATGTCGAATCCACTTTCGGTCTCGATGCCATCCTTAGGACCTAGACCTGTGATGATGCGACGCAGACCACGGTCGTTCACGTCCATTACGCGACGCCAAAGAATCTTCTTCAGTTTGAATCCCTCAGCCTCGTGCTGATAGCGATAGTTGTCGAGCAGGGCGGAAATCATATTGTTGGCTTCGGTGATGGCATGGAAGTCGCCGGTGAAGTGGAGGTTGATTTTCTCCATAGGCAATACCTGGGCGTAACCGCCACCTGCAGCACCACCCTTCATACCGAAGCAAGGACCCAGCGATGGTTCGCGGAGTGCTACCACTGCCTTCTTGCCAATCTTCTGCATACCGAGGGCGAGGCCTACGCTCACAGTGGTCTTGCCGTTGCCAGCCTTGGTAGGGCTGATGGCTGTGACGAGAATAAGATGATGATTCTTGAATTTGTTGGTGTCGATGTCGCCAGTGGTAATCTTGGCGATGTAACGACCATAGTTCTCCACTTGGTCTTCATGGATACCAAGTTCTGCTGCTACCTCGTTGATAGGGCGCAACTTAACTGATTTAGCTATTTCAATATCTGTCAGCATAAATGTTGTATGTATTAGTTATGTGAGTGCAAAGGTACGGAAAAGAATTCAGATATTAGAAAATCAATGTATAAAAAAACAAAAACTTATCTTTTGGACATTCTAAATAAGAATCCCAAAAGTCCTAAATAAGAATCCAGAGCATTCTAAATAAGAAAAAAGAGGCAGATTCCCATCTGCCTCTTTCTACAATCTAACTAACTTTCTATTCTCTAATAGTTTTTGATGATTTTAAACTTAATACTTATGCTTATGTTTCTAAAAAACCTATGAACAATCTAAACTACTAGTTTCTTCTTATTATTTCTTGATGTAGAGCTTGAAAGCCTTTACGCTACCCGGTGCACCTTGTTCGGCACGTGGCAGATATTCGAAGGCAGAGATGGTAACCTCCTTGCCCATATCCACGATACCGAGGTGAGGGAAGTTGGCTCCCTTCTCGGTCTGCCAGTAGGTGCTCTCCTGAAGGTCGAACATCTTGTCGAGTGTAGAGTTACCCTTCTCGCTGTCGGCATAGTAAGCCACCCAGTTGTTGCGGTCGATGCGGTTGCCCTGTGCATCCTGCAAGTAAACCTCGGCGATGGCTATTTGGCTGTCGCCGCTCTGGCTGCTCTCTGCCTGGATGGCGAAGTAGCGGCCTGTTACAGGCTTGTCGAGCTTGATGGTTTGCCAACCGTTGCCTGCCTTCAGTTCGCCTTTGAGTGCTGGGGTATCTGAATTCAGGTCCATACGATGGCCTGGCTCGTTGTGCTTGTTGCTCTTCTCCAAATTTAATTTATCCAACTCCGGATGGTCTTGGCAGAAGGCGGTAGGGATGAGGTTGCCGCTCTTGTCGATGGCGGTAGCCTTGCCGTTGATGCTAGTCTTCGGACCCACCACGTCGAGCACGATAACCTCGTTCTTGCCTTTCTTCAACCAGCAGCCTGGCAGATAAAGTGTCTGCTGAGGACCTATCTGCCAGAAGCGACCGAGGGCGTGACCATTGACATAGACTTGTCCCTTGCCGAATGCCTCCATGTTGAGGAAGGTATCGCCCACCTTATTAATATTAAAGTAGCCACGGTAGTAGCCCGCCTTGCTCTGCAAGCCACGCATCTTGTTGGTTGGAGTGGCGAGGGCGTTGACTGCTGTCTTGTAATCGTCGGCGATGGTGCTGTTGCTCCAGAGGGTAGGAGTGAGGGCTACTTCGCAGTTCTCCTTCTGGGAAGAAATTGTTACGTTGCCTATGATGCCCTTGTAGTCCTTGATGGCTCTGCCGAAGTTGATGCGTCCCATGCCTTCCACCTCGATGGTGAGGTTGGCGCCTTGAGGCATCGCTGGCAATTCGAGCGACTTCTCGTTCTTCACTCGGTCTATCTTTCCTACATACTTTCCGTTGACATAAACTTGGGCGAAGTCGTGGAACTCGCCCGTGAGGGTGGATGTACCCTCGATGGCTGGTACTGTGGTTTCATAAACCATCGTTCCCCAACCCATGTCCATATCCTCGAAACTTAGTGGGGCGTTGCTCTCCTTGGCATTGCCGATGCCATAGCTCAGCGGCTTGTATTCCGTAAACTTGAACTCTGGTACCTTGATGATGCCCATTGGAGCCTTAGGCACGGCTGGCAACTTCTTGCCATTGGTATATTTCGCCATCATTTTTTGTAGCTCGTAATACTTTGGTGTAGCCAAGCCCCATTCGTTGATAGGCGCATCGTAGTCGTAGCTGGTTACGTCTGGTTGGAAACCAGGACTATTGGCTCCTGCCCAATGACCGAAGCTCGTGCCTCCGTGGGTCATGTAGAGCGAGAAGCTGATGCCTTTGCTGAGCATTTCGTCCATTCCTTCCACCATATCCTTGGCTGGTCGGGTTTCGTGGCGTGCTCCCCATTTGTCGAACCAACCGCTCCAGAACTCAGAACACATCTTAGGCGCATTTGGACGAACTTCGCCGAGACGCTTGAATTGCTCGTCGATGTTGGCACCCGTTCCGAAGTTCATCGTCCAGGTGAGGTCGTCGAGACCATTGTTGAGGAAGTTGCTTGACCAGTCGCACTGGAAGAGGCTCACCTTGTCGAAGCCGCTCTTCTTCACGATGTCACGAATGGCACTCACGTAAGGCTTGTCTTT
>DBLF01000101.1:39399-39908 GCA_002297965.1 Candidatus Segatella papionis | reverse complement strand
GGAGCGAGCTGCTTGCCCACCTCCTTCTCGAATATCTCCACACGTTGCATGAAGTAAGGGTCTTGTTCACGCAGGCGGATGTCCTTCTTCTTGAGCAACCACCAAGGCAGACCGCCCATTTCCCACTCGGCGCAAACGTATGGACCCGGGCGAACGATGACATACATGCCGTTCTTCTGACAGAGGCGGCAGAAGGCAGCCACATCGTTGTTGCCTGTAAAGTCGAACTTGCCTTCCTGCTGCTCATGGATGTTCCAGAACACATAGAGGCAGACCGTGTTCATGCCCAAAGCCTTGCACATCTTGATGCGATGTTCCCAATAGGCACGAGGAATGCGAGGGTAATGCAACTCGGCAGCCTTCACCACGAAAGGCTTGCCGTTGAGCAAGAACGTCTTGTCGCCCGTGGTGAAGGTGCCCCCTTTCTGGGCCGCCATCATCTGCGCTGGAGCCATTGCCAGGATGGAGGCAAAGGCGATGGTCTTGATAGAAGTTGATAATTTCATATA
>DBLF01000101.1:28463-39329 GCA_002297965.1 Candidatus Segatella papionis | reverse complement strand
GAAAAGTTATTCTGGTTGCAAATTTACGAAATAATCCCCTTACTGATGGATAAATATCGTTCAATAAAGGGGATTATTTGTTAATTTGGTGAAATATGAAAGTAAAATGGTCTATTTCTGTATGAAAGTTGTAATACTACGTGGAGCTAGGTCGGTAGTACCATTACATTCTCCAACGGGAGCCAAACTTTCTGACGAAATATCACTGGTGCGATACATTTGCCATGTCTTTTGCTCCTGATTGTCTAACTGAAATTTCACCGGCTTCACTTCCTCTGCATAGTTGATGGCTACGATGACCCACTTGCCATCTGCGTTCTTGTAGGCAGAACACATCACGCCATACGGATCGTTGTAACCTTCTTCCACCTGCTTGCCTTCTGGTGAGAGAGTAGAGATGTCGAAGCGTTGTGCTCCTGGACGAATGAAGCGAGAGTAGTTACCTAAAGCCCACATCAACTTGGAATCTACAGCCCAACCGCTCTTCCAGCCATCTTTGCTATAGATGCGGATAAGTCCGTCACGATAGTCGCCGCCAGCTGCACGCCACCAGCTCCAACTCTCGGCATTGGCATATACCAAGTCGTGGTGGATGACACGAGCCACATAGAGTGCCGTCTTCATCGAAAAGTCGTATGGAGTGCCACCGCCAATTTCTTCGTCGTTGCCCATGATGCAAATTTCTGTTTGCCAGAACTTGATGCCTTTCTGTTGGCAAGCCTCACGCACCTTTTGGCGAATTTCTCTCATATATGGGATAGGTGTGTTGGTCCAGTAACTATGAGCACCGATGAGTGGCAACACTTGTCTTACATTACCAAGATAGGTCTTTGTACTGTCTTTGGTGAAGAAGGAATTGATTTCGTAGCCACGTTGCCAGTCGGTCTCATGAGTACCAAGCAAGCATCGGTAGTCGCTCGACTCATTGATGAGAATCTCTGTGTTCATCTTGTTTTTTACCAATGCCTTGCTTACTTCCTTTGCTACCTTGGCAAGCTCACGGTTGGTGGCAGGGCTTCCCTCTTGTTTCGGGCCGAGCCAGTTCCAATGCCCGTCAGGTTCATTGATGGGACTGATGTAATTGATGTGGATTCCATCATGCTCCTCGATGCCTTTGAGTGATGTAGCGATGAACTTGCCAAACTTGCCGTAGCAATCTTTCTTCAGGTTGATGGTTCCGCCACGTCCGGTGTTGGTGGCAAGTCCATTCTGTGTGTAGAATACGGGAGCAGAGTTGCAAAAGGCAAGAATGTATGGCACGCCACGCTGTTTGGCAAGCTTCAGGAAACGGCGCTGTCCGGCTTGTTTGCTCCAGTCGTAAGTGCCGTCGGCATTGAGGAAACATTGTGTGCGAGTGCCAGGTTGTATCTGTGCCGAGTCTCCTTGCTCCTCGCTGCCAGCTCCAAGGTTGAATCTCCAGATGGAGAGACCGATGCCCTTTGGTTTTCCCTGTGCATCGTTTTCGGTAGAGAATAGCCAGTCTGCTATCTGCTCTTGTTGCTTCTCAGGCCACAGACCGATAAACTGCATACTCCAGGCATCGCTTGCGCCGAAATGCTGGATGTGCTGCTCGGGTGAGTGGGTGAGGATGGTGTATTGGGTAGGCTTGCTTTCTTGCGCCTCATTTATGTGCCATTCTGAGGCCATTGCGCTGCCTACTGACAATAGAAATATCGTTAGTGCAATGCTTTTGCGAGTTTTTTCTGAAATTATTATTGCCATGCTTTTTTGGGTTTGTTGAATCTTTAATTGTAAATTGTGTTGCAAAGTTACGAAAGAAATGTAAAATGTGGGTATCTTAATCGTTCAATTTAGGGTTGGAATCGTGATTTTTGAATTCTTTCTACCTTATGGTATGATTCTCGTATGGAAGAATTATGAGAAAGAGAACAAACAAGGTGCCTCCTGTTGAGATAGGATGAGTTGCTATATGAATGATGATTTGACATTTAGGCATTGCACAATGAAAATCTTTTGTGCAAATCGAATACCAATAAATGAGGATTTTTATGAAAAGAGGGTAAAATCTATGGGTTTTATTCTCTTTTCTCGTTTTATTGTCGTAACTTTGCAGCCGTAAAGGAATAACAAGTATTTCAGATTGATTAAAGATAGATAAAAAAGGCATGACAGATAAGAAGAAACAACTGCTTTTCGTGGGCATCGGGACGGTTACTGGTGCTGTGATGGGGGCTACGATGGCCTTCATGTCTGTGGCGTGCCTCAACAAAATCAAGGAGAAATTGGAAACTATCAATCAATGAAAACCCGTGCACTTTCGTGTTCGGGCTTTTTTATTGCCTATATATAATAAGGTATAGGAAACCAATATATAAAAGGTATAGGAGATGAAAGGGAAAATGCCTACAATTTCTATAGTTTCCTGACAAGAAGACAGTGTGTACAATTTTCAATATAATTATTAACTTATAAAACAAAAAAGGAATATCAAAATGATGAAAACAGAATGGAGAGGTTTCAAGGGAAACAAGTGGCAGAGTGAGGTGAATCTTCGTGATTTCATCCAGCATAACTACACTAGCTACGACGGCGATGAGTCGTTCCTCGCAGAACCTACTCAGGCTACCAACACTCTTTGGGGTATGTTGAAGGAGCTCCAGAAGCAAGAGCGTGCCAAGGGTGGCGTGCTCGATATGGAGACCGAGGTGGTTTCAGGATTGACAGCTTACGGTGCTGCCTATATCGGCGAAGGCACCAAGGATCTCGAAAAGGTGGTGGGTCTTCAGACCGACAAGCCTTTGAAGCGTGCCTTCATGCCATACGGTGGCATCAAGATGGCAGAGCAGGCTTGCACTACTTACGGCTATGAGCCATCGGAGAAACTCCACGAGATCTTCCACAAGTATTGCAAGACTCATAACGACGGCGTGTTCGATGCTTACACCCCAGAGATGAAGCACGTGCGCCACAATCATATCCTCACCGGTCTGCCTGATACTTACGGCCGTGGCCGTATCGTGGGCGACTATCGTCGTGTGGCTCTCTATGGTATCGACTACTTGATTCAGGAGAAGCAGAACGACCTCCTCAACATGGGTGACCGTGAGATGATCGACGAGGTAATCCGCTTGCGTGAGGAAGTTTCTATGCAAATCAAGGCTTTGAAGGGCTTGAAGGAGATGGCTCAGCTCTATGGTTTCGACATTTCTCAGCCAGCTAAGAACGCTCGCGAGGCTGTGCAGTGGCTTTACTTCGGTTACCTCGGTGCCGTGAAGACTCAGAACGGTGCTGCCATGTCAGTAGGTCGTATCTCTACCTTCCTCGACATCTATATCCAGCGCGACCTCAACGAGGGTACACTTACTGAGGATGAGGCTCAGGAGCTCATCGACCACTTGGTGATGAAGTTCCGCATGGTGAAGTTCGCTCGTATCCCTTCATACAACCAGCTCTTCTCTGGCGACCCAGTTTGGGCTACACTTGAGGTAGGTGGTATGGGCCAGGACGGTCGCTCGATGGTGACCAAGAACGACTTCCGTTTCCTCCACACCTTGGAGAACATGGGTCCTTCGCCAGAGCCTAACTTGACCGTGCTCTACAGCTCTCGCTTGCCAAAGGCATTCAAGCACTACGCTAGCTTGATTTCCGTAAAGACTAGCTCCATCCAGTATGAGAACGACGACGTGATGCGCCCAGTTTGGGGCGATGACTATAGCATCTGCTGCTGTGTATCGGCTACACAGACCGGTAAGGAGATGCAGTTCTTCGGCGCTCGTGCCAACTTGGCTAAGTGCTTGACCTACGCTGTATCAGGCGGTGTAGATTCCAAGACCCGTGAGCAGTGCGGTCCTAAGTATCGTGCCGTAGAGGGCGACGTATTGACCTACGAGGAGTTTATGCCACGCTTCATGGATATGATGGACTGGTTGGCAGGTGTCTATGTGAAGACTTTGAACCTCATCCATTACATGCACGACAAGTACTTCTACGAGGCAGCCGAGATGGCGCTCATTGACACCGACGTGCGCCGTACCTTCGCTACCGGTATCGCAGGTTTCAGCCACGTGGTTGACTCTATCTCAGCCATCAAGTACGCTAAGGTGAACATCGTGCGCGACGAGACCGGTTTCCCTCTCAGCTTCAAGACCGAGGGTGACTTCCCACGCTATGGTAACGATGACGAGCGTGCCGACGAGATTGCAGTTTGGTTGCTCAAGACCTTCATGAACATGATCAAGAAGCACCATACTTATCGCAACTCTGAGCCAACAACCTCTATCTTGACCATCACTTCTAACGTGGTATATGGTAAGTACACCAGCAACATGCCTGATGGTCGTCCAGCCGGTGCTCCTTTGGCTCCAGGTGCTAACCCATCTTACGGTGCAGAGAAGAACGGCTTGCTTGCTTCCTTGAACTCAGTGGCTAAGTTGCCATACGAGTATGCGCTCGATGGTATCTCCAACACCCAGACCATCAGTCCTGGAGCACTCGGTCATAACGACGAGGAGCGTGCCCAGACCTTGGTAGGCGTGATGGATGGTTACTTCAACCAGGGAGCTCACCACCTGAACGTGAACGTGTTTGGCGTGGAGAAGCTCAAGGATGCGATGGAGCACCCAGAGAAGGAAGAGTACCAGAACTTCACCATCCGTGTGAGCGGTTACGCCGTGAAGTTCATCGACTTGACTCGTGAGCAGCAGCTCGACGTGATTGCCCGTCAGGCACACGAGAGACTGTAATCAATATATTGCCCGCTAGATTTTTCGTTACGAGATATTTAGCGGGCAATTTTAACTTCTTTAACTGTAAAATAGAGCAAGGTATGGAATATTTTGCTAAATTTGCAGCATGAAACTGAATAATGAACAAAAAATAGCCTTATGGGCCGAAGGAGGCAAGTTTTGTCTTGACATGGTCAAATTGATATTTGGTGGTATTATATTGGCCAGTATTATGAAAAAAGATATTGACACAACAAAACTTTTAGTTATTGGCGGTTTGATATCTTTATTTCTTACTATATGTGGCTTTTGTTTGATTTTAATGTCTAAAAATAAAAACAAGGAAGGAAAATAACGATGGAATTATTAATATTTGAAGGAATCTTTGCTTTACTCGCAGGTATATTTACTTTGTGGGCTTATCATGATTATCGTAAGATGAAAGTGTAATTTAAAAGTAATGCTTCATAAGGGTTTCATTCACAGCTTAGAGAGCTTTGGTTCGGTAGATGGACCAGGCATCCGATTTTTGATATTTTTGCAGGGCTGCCCGATGCGCTGCCAGTTTTGTCACAATCCCGATTCCTGGGCAGTGGGAAAGGGAGAGAAATGGACTGCCGACGACTTGCTCGACAAGGCGGAGCGATTCAGAAGTTATTGGGGAGACAAGGGCGGTATCACCGTGAGTGGGGGAGAAGCCTTGATGCAGATAGACTTTCTCATCGAACTCTTTGAGAAAGCCCATCAGCGTGGCATCAACACTTGTCTTGATACCTCGGCACAACCTTTCAGCCGAAAGGGAGCTTTCTTCGAAAAATTTGAGCGCTTAATGTCCGTCACTGATACTGTTCTTCTCGATATCAAGCATATCAACGAAGAAGAGCACCATAAACTCACTCGTCATTCCAATAAGAACATACTCGACTGTGCCCGCTACTTGAGCGACATAGGCAAGCCTGTATGGATTCGCCACGTATTGATACCTGGCATCACGGATAAGGATGAATATCTGGAGCAACTCCATGATTTCCTCGCCACGCTTCATAACATCGAGCGTGTAGATGTGTTACCTTATCATACGCTAGGTATTTACAAATATGAGAAACTCGACATCCCATATCCGCTGGATGGAGTAGAACCTCCTACCAGTGAGCGTATAGCTCATGCCGAAGACATTTTGCGCCTATAATCCTGGAATTTTTACTCCCAGGACCTTTGTTTATCCCAGGGATTTTACTCCCTGGGTTTTTATTTTATCCCAGATATACGGCTGGGTCCAATTCTACCACTGATGCCGGTTGCTGAGGAGCCTGTAGCGGGTGTTGCTGCGCTACTGGCTCCTCAGTTACGTTTTCAAAGGTGCGTATGAGGTTTTCGACAGAGTTCAACAGGCGAGCTTTGAGTATCGGCTTGGCGATATAATCGTTCACGCCCAATTCATAGCATTCATCGACATTGTCCTTGTTGTTGAGCAAGGAAGTGACGATGATGGCCATTTCGCTCTTGTTGTAATTAGCTCTCACATGGTCTATTACGTCCCATCCATTCACGGCAGGCATCATCAAGTCGAGCAAAATGATATGTGGTCTGAATGTGTCTATCAGTTCGATGGCTTGCTTGCCACCTCCCGCTTTTTGGATGTCTAGGTCTAACTCGCTGAGCATGTCAGCCACTTGTTCCACATTCTCTGGAATATCATCCACGATTAATACTCTGCATTTACTCATAATCTTTTCGCAATTCGTTATGACATTTCTTAAGCCTTGACCTTGTGGATTCCATAGATGTCGCATACGAAACCCTTGTCGGTCAGAATCTTGTTCATGTCTATGTTATTAAATATTTTATGGTTCGTACCGATTACTACGATTTGGTACTTCTTGTTGAGCACCGCTTCGTCGGCGGTAACCTTGATGTCATATTCTTCTTTCACTTCCTCGCCATCAACCAGTGGGTCGTAGAGGGTAGTCTTGTAGCCAGCGCCTACCAGGTTGATGTATAGGTCGGCCACCTTGGTGTTGCGGATGTCGTCGCTGTTGGGCTTGAACGAGAAGCCAAGTATCAGCACGTTGGTCTCAGGTGCCACGAAGTTTCTGCTCTCGCTGGCACTCTTGATTTTTCCAGCCATCCATACCGCCATCTGCTCGTTTACCTCGCGTGCGGTGGAGAGCAACGAAGGAACCACATCCACCTCTTGTGCCTTGTTGATGAGATAGTAAGGATCCACGGCGATGCAGTGTCCGCCCACCAGTCCTGGGGTGGCTGGCACGAAGTTCCACTTGGTGCTTGCCGCTTCCGTCACGTCCTCGATGCTGATGCCCATCTTGTCGTATATCTTCTCCATCTCGTTGAAGAAAGCTATCTGCACGTCTCTCTGGCAGTTTTCCATCAGCTTGCATGCCTCAGCCACCTTGATGCTCTTCGCCTTGAAGGTGCCGTGGGTCAATACCGAAGCGTAGAGGCTGTCGATGATCTCAGCTGCCTCTGGGGTGGAACCGCTGGTCACTTTTACGATGTTTTCGATGGTATGCACGGTGTCGCCCGGGTTGATGCGCTCTGGCGAGAAACCTACATAGAAGTTTTGGTTCAGCTTCAGTCCGGAAGTGGCTTCCAGCAGTGGGGCGCATACTTCTTCGGTGAGTCCGGGATACACAGTCGATTCATATACCACGATGTCGCCTTCCTTCAGGATGCCGCCCACGGAGCGTGTGGCGCTTCTCACACAACTGATGTCTGGCTTGTTCGACTTGTTTACTGGTGTAGGAACGGCAATGATATACACATTGCAACCCTTCAGGTTTTGTATGTCGCAGGTCAGTTTCAGTCCTTGAGCTAAGGCTTTCGATAGCATTTTGTTGTCGTTCATCTTGCCGTTGGTGAGTTTTTCCACCTTGGCGGCGTTGATGTCGTAACCCCATGTATCATATTTCTTTGAGAATAAGCAAGCCAGGGGAGTGCCTACGTACCCCAGTCCTATCACTCCTATCTTAAACTCAAAAGGTTTGTTTGCCATATAATGTTTGTTTTAATTAATATTCTTTCTATATTTGTGGGGGGCGAACCCCATTCTTGTTTCTCGTACGTTAGATGCCCTCCAGCTGTGCATAGCGTGAGGTCTTCTCTGGGTTCCATGAATCCTTGTATGACCGGCGGAAGAACAGCTCCTGCAGGTGTGCCGACAAACGGGCAAGGCGCAGAAAGTAGCCTGTGTAAGGCGACATCAGCGGCGTAAATCTATACAGGAAGAACGCCGTCTTCTTTCTTTCTGTCACCAGCAGCACCAGCAGGAAGGAGAATTGGGCGAAACATACTCGGATGAAGTAGCCCAGTGCCAAGACTTCCACGATGTGCGTGTTGAAGGTGATGGCGAGCTTGATGGTGTACCAGAGCCACAGGAAGTTGAGGAAGCAGTCGTACATCACACTCTCCATGTTGGAAATCCAGTTCAGAATGCTCCAGTTCTTCGAAGGCAGCAGGATGTCGATGTGCTTGCGCAGGCGGAATCTCACGAGCGACCTGGACCATCTGATGCGCTGGTGATACAGCTTGTACCATTTGGTTGGCACGTTGGTCATGCAGATGGCATCCTCGGCGAACTTCACCTTGTAGCCAGCCTTTCTGATTTTCTGCGTCAAGTCGCCGTCGAGTCCTGGTCCGATGTCCCAGTAGCCCACTTCCTTGAGTATCTCCCGGTCGAATGCGCCGAAGGCTCCCGATATGATGTGGTAGATGCCCAGGGCGCTGGTCACGGTGCGTCCCACCTGTATTCGCTTCAGGTATTCGAAAGCCTGCAGCGATGTGCAGATGTTAGCCTTGTAGTTTCTCACCTCGATGCATCCGCCCACCGCCTTCACCATTCCGTCGAGGTAGAAGGGCAGGAGTACTTTCTCCAGGGCATCGCGGTCGAGCGATGAGTCGGCGTCGAGGCTCACGATGTATTTGCCGCTTGCCATCTGCGCCCCATAGTTGCTGGCGGCAGCCTTGCCGCCTCGTGTCTCCAACCTCAGGTAGTGGGTGATGAGTCCCGCACGGTAGAGGTCGGTGCATATCAGCTTGGTGTCGTCGTCGCTTCCGTCATCCACCACGATGATTTCGTAGTGCCGATAGGTTTGCTCGTTCAGCGACTTCACCATCTTATATATGTTCTTGCCCTCGTTCTTGCCCGGTACCAAGATGCTTATCAGCGGGTTCTCTCGGTAGAGGTAGAATCTGGCGAGCTCATTTTCTTTCTCCCTTCTGTTGCGTCCCATCATTCTGTAGATGATGACCAGGTACTCCAGGATGTAGTATCGGGGCATCTCGATGAAGAAGAGGAACCAATAGGTGTTCACGATGCTCGAAAACGAGAGCGTGGCTATCCAATCCCAGAAGTGGTTCAAGTTTTCTACTATGTTAAACATATACCCGTAGTCTCCTTTCTCTTGTGTTCTGTCTGTTTCTCTTTATCTCAGCACGGTGAGTGCCAGGATAGCGATGAGGATGAGGATGCCGGCTATCATGATGAGCAATCCTACCAACTGCTTGTATAGTTTCACTCGTTTCATCACCTTGTCGGTGTCGTCCTCCTCTGGAGTTAGGTTGAGCACTTCCTCCTGTGTTTTCACTTCCTCTTCTACGTGCAGTGGTGCTTCCGAGTAGCCGCAGTAGTCGTCTGGGGTCAGCTCGATGAAGTTCATTTTGTCGAAGAATTCCTCATATTGTCCGCTGGTCACCTTCTTCTTGGTGTCGAGCACGTCGCAGATGATTTCGTCTGGTTCCAGCAGGTTTGCCACCTTTCTGATGGCTTTCGACATTTCCTTGCTCAAGTCCTGCTGTGCTTCTTCCACGCTGTTCTCCTCGAACGCCGTATAGGTGATGTAGAAGATGTTGTTGTTGTACGACACCTTGTGACTGTTGAAGAGGCGGCAGAATTTGGTCAGTATCTGCTCCTTGATCTTCACGGTGTCCTGGTTGCCGTTCAGAATCCAGATTTTTCCCACTATCACGGAGATTTCATCCTTGCGGTAGGTCTCCAGCAACAGTCGGCGCAATCGGTTCACCAGCAATGGGTATTCCATGAAGTTATCATAGTTGTTGCTCATGTTGCTGAACATCAGTCCGCCCTTGGTCAGCATACGGATGCCTTCCTCCGTTATCTCGTAATCTACCACGTCGCGTGGCACCAGTGCGCTCACGGCGTAGGTGTTCTCGCAGTAGCAGCAGGTGGCCTTGGTGAGAGGGGTGGTAAACGAGTTTTCGCAATCCACGCAAGAGTAAATCACGGCAGGGCGGTCGTAATCCACGCCGATGTGTCTCAGCTTCTTGTGGCACTTCGGGCAGATGAGCATACCTCCCACGTTGTAGGTGCTCTCTGGCGACACGTTGGCACAGGCGAAGTGGTGGATGATGTTCTGAATCTTCAGGTTGGAACTTCCGCACTTCGGGCAGCACTCCGTGTATAGCAGGTGCGAGTGGTTGCACTTCGGGCAGAGGTGCTCCTTGATGAGGTAGCGGCTCTTGCGCAGTGCGCCGTATTCCACCATGGTGTCCTTGAAGGCGAACATCTCGGCGAGGTGGAAGAGGCTCATGCTGTGGTAGTGCTCGAAGATAGGGTTGATGTATCCCAGCGACGATTTCTCCATCAGTCGGTGTCCCAGCGTTCTCTGGTCTCTGGACAACAAGTATCTCAGGATGTTGGAGAACAGCTCGTTGGGCTGCGTAGGGCGAGCCGCCTCTTGCTGTATGCCGTATTTCTTTCTTGCGGCCTTGATTTTGTCAATGATCTCGTAAACTTTCTCATTGCTCATGTCGCTGACGTAGGCATCGACGATGTAGTCAATGATTTGTTCCTTTCCCGATACCGCCGTGTTGACGAATATCGGCTTGTAGCTACATTTATACGATAGGATAGGGCTGGCTCCAAACAGAATTGCATGGAACGCGCGCTCACTCTTCGTATTGATATATATACAATCGAAGTAGTCGGACTGGATGTCAGGTGTCGAGTCGATGTCGATGTAACTATCGATGGTGAGCACCATGTCTCCACGTTTGTTTCTTCTTAGTCCAATCATTTCTTCTTGTTATCTGTTTTTTCGTCGTTTGAAATCAGCTTGGAACTTCTCACGATGTTTTGGTTTCTTTCCACAGGGATGGTGTACATCGGCAGTGGCTTCGGATCTAGCATGGCGCTAATCTTGTT
>DBLF01000101.1:11046-28343 GCA_002297965.1 Candidatus Segatella papionis | reverse complement strand
TGCTTCGGGATTTCCTCCACTCTCAGACCTACCATCTGCAGCTTGGCTTTGAGCTCCAAGTTGTTGTTGATGATGACATCCGCGTCGTCAGGGCTCTCCATGTATTTCACCTTGTCACTAGGCACGTAGGTGATGATACCTAGGTGGCACGCTGCATAGTCGGTATGCTGGATAGACATCACCTCGTCGCTCTTGAACACCAGCGTCTTGTCGCTCACGTTGATTTTCGATATGTAGGCGTCGGCAGGGGCGCAGCAGTAGTGGATGAGTCCCTGGCTGTAGAGGCTGTTGTTGCTGGAGTAAGGCATGGCGGCATTGCTGATGCCCGCTCCTCTTCGTGCCATGAAGTTGTAGGTGGTGTTCTTGGCTTGTGCGTAGATTTCCACCTTTGCAGCCTGTTTCTTCAGCTCTTCCTCCACCTCGGCTATCTCGGCGTCGAGGGCGTTGCGCTTGGTGTTGTCGGTGAGTCCGTAGTAGATGTCGGATGTCTCCGATGCCTTCTGCTTTCTCAGTTCGGCGAGACGGGTTCTCAGCACCGGAATCTCCTCTCTGGCTAGCTTTGCCTGTACCTCCATGTCGTGAGTCTCCTTCACTGCCGAAGGTATGATGTTCGGGTCATACTGGTTCACAATGTTTCCCAGCAGTACGTAGGAGTAGAGGGTGTCGCCTTTGTGAACCACTTCGCCCACCTCCTTGTTCACCTTCAGTATGTAGATGTCGTCCACGGCTGAGATGTGGTTTTCGTCGATGGTGATGTATCCATCGTAGATGGCCCATATCATTCGGGTGACGATATAGTATGCCGCCAGGACGATGACCAGCAAGAATATCAGTGCGAAGATGATCTGCTGTCGGGCGAGTCGGTGACTTTGCGTTTTCAGCAAGTCCTGCATCGCTTGTTCTTGCGGCGTACTATTATATTGAAACTCATTCATAGTTCTATTTCCTTGAATATACTATTGTTGTCGTAGATGCTGACTGCCTTCTCGATGTTGATGATGGCTAGTCCGCGGTTTAACATCAGTTTATACATTCTTTCCATGCTTTCGAGGAGTCCGGTGTATTCGTCCATTCTCATCAGGTAGTTGTATCCCTGCTTCTGGTTCTTGTAGGCATAACGGCGCATGTCGATGTACTTGGTCGTTTGCTCTATGTGGAACGCCTCGGTGACGATGGCTTGGTTTAAGTTTTCTATTTTTTTGAGCAGGATATCCACCGACTGCTTGATTTCGTTCACGTCGGCAGTTCTGCTGCTCTTGATGATTTCCTTTTCCGTTTCTAGTGCCTGTCGCTTTCGTGGACTCTCGTTGTAGAGTGGGATGGTGAATCTCACGCCCACATCCACGTTGTTGCTCATCTTGTTGTTGCTTTGCCAGTAGCTGGACCATCTGGCGAACGGTGTGAGTCTTGCCGTGCCCAGGTAGTTGGTCAGTTTGCTGTCGTTGTCGGCGATTTGTTCTTTCACCATCACGATTCTGGCATCCAGGCTTTCTGAGTCTATATGTTTCCAGAGAGCTTCTTTATCTACCACCACCCTGGTGGGCTTGATGCGGTAGATGGGCTTGTTGGAAATGTCTCGGTCGGCGCAGAGGATGGATATGTCGTACTCTGCTTCGAGTTTGTCGTTCATCACCTTCAGCATTTTGTCGTTGCTGATTCGGTCTTTCTCCAGCATAAACTGGTAGGCCTCGTTCATAATGTCGAGGTTGTCGAGTCGGTGGGCTATCACCGTGCCGATGTAGAAGTTATATTGTTCGGTCAGCTCTTCGGCTGCCTTTTCATAGATGTCTGCTGTAAGTCTCTTCTTGCTTTGCAATCTAGAGAGTTCGTTTGCCAAGGCTACCTTGGCTCTTTTTTCCTTGCCCTGGTAGAACTTGCTGTTCAGGATGTTCCATCCCAGTTCTGCCTGTGTCTTGAGTTTGTATCTTGACACAGCGTCTTCGTTGTCTTTGTCGGTGAAGAGATATTCGTCAGGTCGGGCATATACCTGTCCGGTAATCTCCAGTCCGTTGTGTCTGTTTACTGCCAACTGCTCGTGTGCTGTCTTCGACCAGTATAGTGAATCCGTAGATTTGATGTCAGCAGTATGTTGTTTGTTGAGTCCCAGGTCTATCACTGGCGACTTCACCCAGATAGGGCGGTTGAGTAGGGTGTCTAGTTGTGCGAAACGATTGTTGAAGTGTCTGAGCACGTTTTCGTTTTTCAGATTTTCATATACCAGCATCTTTGGGCTGAAGAATTGTTTCTTCTTTCCCTGTGCTTGTGCCATAGCTGTAGGTCCACCGATGTTCATCAGTAGGGCTGTGGTGGCATATAGTATCAAATCTCGCTTCATTTTGATTTACTTGTTTTTTTACACGAAGAATGCAGCCGCAGACTTGTTGCAGCTGCATTCTTCAGTGTCTGTTGATTATCATTTCTTATTGCTTGCGCAATAGCGATCTCAAGGGTTAGTCGGCGTTCTGCAGCTTGAATACCTGCAGACGGCTCTGACCGTAAGCCACATAGATGTAGCCGTTGTACTCTACCACGTAGTTGGCTGACTTAGGAGTCTTGCGGTATGCGATAGGCTCGTGAGTATTCTTGTCGAGTACTACAAGTCCGTAAGAACCGTAAGCCACGTAGTCGTACTTGTCGCCAATCCAGCAACCGTTGGCATAAGCCTTGTAGTCATTGTTTGCGTTGAGAGGCTTAGGCATCTGATAGTGCCACTGCTCATTGCCCTGCATATCGTAGCAGTAGATACCTGCTGCACCACGGCAAACATAAATCTTGTTGTCCTTTACCTGAACCACGTTCTTACCGTTGTTTGGTTTGATGGTGCTGATAGAGAATGAAGCATCAGGGTTCTGCATGTCTTCCTTCTTCTGGTCGAATACTTCGATGGTTGCAGGAATCTCCTCGTCTGAGCTTGTAGCCTGACGGTCGAAGAAGAGGGTAACAATCTTGCCGTTGCCGATAGCCACGTGCTTAGCCTTGCCTGGCTTGTCGATGGTGTAGATGGTCTCCCAGTTTGTAGCGTCATATACCTTGTAGCCCTTGGTGGTCATTACGATGAGGTGGTTGGTCTCGTCGTTATATACCACGCAGTTCTCGTCGGCACCAGCGTTCTCCTTGATGGCCTTCTGCAACTGTACGAACTGGAGAGGAGCCTGATAGATGACGGTATCCTTACCCTCGATAGTTGTAGTGATGCTCTTAGACTCTGTGTCGAGCAAGTGGTTGTCCAAGATAGGGATGTATGCGAGCATAGCACCCTTCTTGTTAGAGCTTCCTGGCAAGTAGAGCATACGCTGACCTGCGTTCAACTTGGTAGCCAAAACGTGGTTGAAGTCGAGGTCACGCTGTGCATCGTAGAGATACTGGAGCAATGAAACCTTGTTGTTCTCCACCTCAGAGAATACTTCCACGCATCCGCCGTGACCTGTGCCACGAGTGTGGTAAGACATGTACAAGCGACCGTTGATTGGCTGAATGCAAGTAGCCGAGATGTCGTGGTCGTGAGTATCGTAGTCGATGGTCGAAATCAAGTCCAAGCTTGGCTTGTTGTTGGTGTCCGGCGCATCTGGGTTTGGCTTTGGATCCGGAACTGGGTCTGGAGTAGGATCCGGAGTTGGAGTAGGATCTGGTGTTACAGGTGTATCTGTATCATTGTAACCCTCTGGATTACACTCAGACTTCTTCACTACGTAGTTCTTGGCTTCAGCATCATTCTTCCAATGGATGTTACCACCATCCCAAACTACTGTTGTATTATCATCTGTGATAGGGGTTGTTGCCCACTCACTGCCATAGATAGCATTGGCATCAATAATGATGTGGGCATTATCTCCTGATGTAGTGAAAATCTTACACTCCACAGTCTTGGCTCCACCTGGATTCCAATCACCTTGTTTACCTGGTGCATTGTAGTAGAATGCGTTTGCTTTGATGGCAGCAACGGCATTCTTTTCTCCTAAGTCGGCACTGCCTTGGCCATTGTTCATATTCTTGAAGTAACCAGCGATATCTACCATACTCTGATCCTTAAGAATCAATTTAGCATTGGAATCCTGCTTAAAGTTGGTAGCCTTCAGATAAAGTGTCTGAATAGAGGCTTGGTTGGTGATATATACAATACCAGCACTCTTGATGGCACAACCCACTTCCAGTTTAGCGCTATTATCTAGCTTTATGCTATAGTTGTTGTAAACATCTTCTCCTTGATTGGTGGTTGTCAATGTTCCACCAATGTTGCAGTAGCTTCCGTTTACAGTCATATAGAATTTCTCGGTAGTAGCATTTCCTTCTACTATCATTTGAGAACCATTGATGGAAATCTCTTTTGCTTTCAAGTCCCCAGATACGTACATTCTTGTTGTAGAAGAGCCTTGAAAATCAAGCTTTGCATTTCCTAAATCCAGATTGCCAGCGAAATTGTAGAACTCGTTTTTTACAATATATGTGCTCTGATTTTTAGGAAATTCGATAGTTCCTTCATTTGTAATCTTTGTGTCAGAAAATACTTCAGAGCCATTTCTTGCTACCAACTTTCCGCCTGGAAGTATATTAATGGTGGCATTGCTTCCGTATGCTCCATCATAGATAAATGTACCTTTCACATAAATGGTCATTCCTTCTATGTTAAGGTTTTGGCCATTGGTTGTACCATCGACTGTTTGATTTTCAGATACATAATAATCGCCAGAATGCTTGTACCAAGGATTATCACTGAAGACATCTGCCAAATTCTTTGCACCTGCTGGAATTGAATTTACGGCACGAGTTTTGATAGCTTTTGCTGCTGAAGCTCTAGTTTTAGCACTAGAGGATGTTGTGCTCTGATAAGCCCCCTTGTAATTGGTGACTCTTGATGCCAACTCCTGAGCATCCGTGATAGACTTCACTTCTGAACCTACGATGGTAGCATCGGCTACAGCGGATGTGCTGTTGCTGCTGTTGTCGCTACAAGAAGCGAGGAGCATGGCAGCAAAGCTGAATGTAGCCAATTTATAGCTTAATCCTTTCATAATTAATTTTGTGTTCTTTGGTTGTTGCTTTATCATTTACTATATCTTGATTTCCTATGTGTTTCGTGTTATAGCTTAGGAAGATATGATAATGCCTCCCACCGCTAGACAACGGTGGGAGGGGGATATTTTTTTGATTTTACTTTACTGTGCTTGCAATCTGGAACACCTGGATGCGTCCCTGACCGTATGCTACATAGATGTTGTTGCCATCTACTGTGACATAGTTCGCAGAGTTGTTGCCGTTGAGTGAACGGTGGCAAACCTCAGAGAGGTCTGACTTGTTCAAAACAACGAGACCGTATGCACCAGCTGCTACATATACATAGTTGTTGTCAGCGCAAACGCCGTTTACATAGCCCTTCACGTGGTCAACGCTCTTGTTGTTAGAGATCTCGGCAGCCTGTGGAGCTACCCAAGAACCAGTCTGTGTACCAGTAGCATTGTAGCGTGCAAGACCCTTGGCACTCTTACATACATAGATGTCTGTGCCATCTACATACAATACGTTCTTGCCATTGTTAGGAGCAATCTGTCCTACAGGGAAGCTTGTCATATCAGAGAAGTCTGATGCGCTAGACATCTGGAACTCGCCATCCACAGCTGCATCACCTGCAGAAACAGGGGCTGTATAGTTCAAACCATAGAACTGGTTGTTGCGAATTGCCACGAACTTAGCCTTACCTGCTGTTGCGATGTAAGAGTGAGCGTTATTGTTGGCCAAATCCCAAATATCATAACCACGGGTGTCGGCTGTAATCAAACGATTGTTGTCGATGATAGAGCAGTTGGCATCATAACCCTTCACATTGCGGTTAACGGCGAGCAACTGCAAGGTTGCTGTAGCGTCTGCTGTACCGTCGCTGTTCAAGCCTACGTATGCTACTGCTGCACCAGCTTCAGAAGAAGAACCTGTGGCGTAGATGGTATTGTTGTTAACCATGATATGGTTGAAGTCCAATGTACCACCCTGATCCTTGAATGACTGGAGTACCTGAACATCGTTACCATTCATCTGAGCCACCTCAATGTTACCACCGAAATTCTCGGCACGTGTATGGTAAGAAACGTAAATCTTGCCGTTGTTGATAACGATACCTGTTGCAGACTGTCCGTCTGGAGCCTGAACCTGAGAAATCAAGTCGAGCTTCTTCAAACCAGCGATGTCTGCGCTCTTCAACTGCCAAGCGTGGTTGCCTACAGCCTCGATGCTAGCGTTCACACGCTTGTCATCATAGTCGAGGAATGATGCTGTTGCGTCGAGATCCTCAGTAGGAACGATGTTGGCGTCTGCCTCTGCACCATTGTTGTATGCCTTGGAGAACTGGAAGAGATAGCACTGGTTAGTACCTGGTGTGCGGAAAGCCTTCACGTTGTCAGTGCCAGCAAAGATGAACTTATCAGCCTTGACAACTACCACAGCGTTATCGTCTGTAGCGTTCATTGTAATCTGATTCTCTGTGTTGTCTGTCTTCAATACGTTGAAGTTCAAGACAGCCTTTGCTGGAACAACAATCTGGCAGTTGCCGTTCAATGTTGCTGTAGCGTTACCTGGGGTAGATTTCACGATTTCCTTACCCTCCTTGTCATACTCATTGTCTGTAACGTTGATGTAGCTAGCCTTGATAGTTGAGCCGGCAGCCATATTGAGAGCGTTGCTAACCTTGAGAGAGTAGTCTGAAATCAACTGTCCTTTGATGTCGAGGTTCTTGGTGATGATGTAGTTCTTCACCTTCATATCGCCATTCAAGGTTGTCTTGTCTGCCACGTTAACCTTGTCCTCAGTGCTGAGTGTTCCGTTTACTGTCAAGTTGTTGGCACGAACAGAAGCAAACTCGTATGTTGGGTTGCCATTGGCATCGAGAACGTCCTGGCCATCCTTGGTTACCTTGTAGCCAGAGAGATAAACATTACCGTTCACAGTAACGTTCTGCTTCTGGTCCTTAGTGCCGAGATAGTATGTAGAGTAGAGTGTACCGTCGATAGTTACGTCGTTGTCGATGTTGAATGTACCCTCGTTAACGATGACCTCATCGTTAGCTGCAACGGCTGCGCCTGTGCCTTTGTATTCTACCTTGCCGCCCTTGGAAACATAAATCTTGTTGCCACCCTTGGTCTCGTTATAGACGAGAGTGCGACCAGATTTAACGTAGATAGTTGCGTTTTCGATAGAGTTGACAGTTGCAATCTTTTTGGTGCCTGCAGCCTCAATGTTGAATGTACCGTTAGCCAGCTTGTCGCCAGAGTCGCCAGGCTGAGCGTTTTCTGGCATTGCTGGAATTGCTTTCATTTCAGTCAAGCCAGTGAAGCCGTCTTTGGCAGCTCTAGTACCGAAGTTCTTGCGAGCGTTGGCAGTGGTGTTCTTGTAGTTGATGACACGAGAAGCCAAAGCTGCAGCGTCGCTCTGAGAGATAGCAAGTGCAGTCTGGTAGAGGTCAGCGTTCTTGATGATACCGCTGCCACCTTCTGGAGAATCACTGCTGCTGCATGATGCGAATGCGAATGCTGCCAAACCAATGGCAGCCAGCTTAGAATTGATTACTTTCATATCTATTTACAGTTTAAATTGTATTTCTTGTTTATCTTGTTTTGTTGACTCCTTTGAGGTCTGTTCTAGTTTTCTCGACTCTTTAGAGCTCCTTTTTACCCTCTAATAAGCAGGTACTTAGGCTTAGAATAGTATATGTCGGTTACGCTATTTCGCTTATATCTGCTCTTTCACGCTGCAAATATAATGGAATTATTTCAAAAAGATATATTTTCGACAGTTAAATAAACTTAATTTAGCAAGGTTTAGTACTGCAAGCCATTTTGCTATGGGCTGTTAGCGGTAACACTACAATCCTTGTTTCGCATGAGACTACAATTATTCCGCTGCAAATATACAAGTATTTTTTGAAACTTCCAAGAAAAATGGATTTTTTTTGTGTGAAACCTGCCGAAAATGACTTTTTGTGGCTTTTGAAGGACGCTCTCTAGTTGCCTATTTCCCCTGTGATGTGAACCCTAGTATTTCTAACTTTTGTTATACAGCGTGTTATAAAGGTAAAGGAAATGAATATCAGGGTTTTAGATATAGGTTTTTATATTTTCTAAACTAGTTTTTTAAAGGCTAGGGTTCACGTCACAGGGCAAGTTTCACCGATTTTCGAGTTTTTGGGGGAAAGGCTTGGGGTGGCTGCCAGGGCTGTCTTAGTCATTCGGAATTTTATCTTAGTCATTTGGGATTTTATCTTAGTCATTCGGATGCTTCTTCTTTGTTGTTTCAATGTTTGCTCCTAGAACATAGAGATAAGGCTTATTCCGACTCGAAGTAAGGCTTAAATGAAGTTGGATTAAGCCTTACGTAAACGTTGATTACGGCTTACTTGAAGTTGGATTAAGGCTTATTTGCGATTGAATGAAGCCTTACTTCAAATTAGAATAGGGCTTACTTCAATTTGTGGTTGGATTTTACCCAATTTGAAGTAATGCAAAACAGCTTATGCAGCAGAATTTTTCCTCGATTGAGATATTTTTGCTTTTCTCTGCAACTTTTTCCTCCTCCCCATCGTCTAATCAGCAAAATTACGGATTTCAGAATTACGAAAATTTAAAAATGAAAGATATGAAAACATTTAGATTGCTTGCGGCTTCAGCCGCATTGGTTCTCGCCTCAGTGGGCGTGACATCTTGTAGTTTCTGTACTACCAACGCCACTAACATGGTGGGTGGAATGACCTTTACCGAGGATGACTTGCGCGAGAAGCCTTTCAAGGCCATCGACGTGAGCGTGGTCGCCGATGTGTATTACACTCAGAACAACGGGAGCGAGTGCAAGGTGCGCCTGGATTACTCTGCCATACAGGATGTGGAGTTCGCTCAGACATTGAAGGAGAAAGTCAAGGTGGCTTATCGTAATGGCGGGGTAGAGATAGGCTGCAAAAATAAAATCACTGTCCCTAGCAGTTGTAACGCTGAGGGGAAGCGATTGAAGATTTATATCACCAGCCCTGATATCGTGAAGATTACGCAGGAGGGTGTTGGCTCGTTTCATGCCAAGGACATCAATTCCGATAGGTTGACCATCGACAATGAGGGCGTAGGCTCGGTCTATATCACGAAGATTCTTGCCAACCAACTCGATGTGGATAACGAGGGCGTAGGCTCTGTCAACATTGACGAGGCTACTGGCGACAAGATGACGATAGACAACGAGGGCGTAGGCTCTGTGAAGGTGAAGACGGTGGCTATGGGAAATCTCGGCGTAGATAACGAGGGCGTAGGTTCCGTTGCGTTGGATTTCTTCAAGGGCGGAAACTTAAAGGTTGTGAACGAGGGTGTCGGCAAAGTGACAGCCCATGTGGAATGCAAATCGGTGAATGCTACCTTGGATGGCGTAGGCGGTATCCATCTCAGTGGATCGACACAAACTTATACCCGTAATAAGGACGGCGTGGGCAGTATTTCTGATAGAGATTTGAAGGTCGGGAAATAACGTAAAACGCTGAAAATCTGTACGGAGGATGTGCGCCCTACGGCTAGAGGATGAAATCCTCTGGACGGAGGGCGCTAGCATTCTTCTTATTTTTTCTATTTTTTCTTTTTATTTTTTCTTTTTTTACTTTTCTTCTTGCTACTTCTTCTTGTCCTTTTTTGCTTTTCTTTTTTTCTTTGTTTCCTTTTTCTTCTTCTTAAAAGCGTATGCAACAATGCAAATTAGAAGTTTTTAACTATTTTGAAGTGGATTTAGAAGTCCCACTTCACACCGAGGCAAGGACGAACCTTGGCGCCATCGGTGCTTCCGAAATTGTTGGTGATTTCAACTTCGCCACCTACGCTTAGATTCTCGCATCCGAAGTGCTGACCTACGTTGTACCAGAGCTGTGGCTCGGTGGTGAATACGGTGTGGCGGGTCTGTGCCTTTCCGTCGCCATCCACTGTGGTGTGGTTCTCCCACCAGAAATCGGCGAAGCCGTCAAACTTCAAGCCTTTTACGCCGAAGAGGTCGTTGCAGGTCCATACGGCGGTGAACTGCATTGGCACGTTCTGGTCGGTCTGGCGGATGGTCTTGTAGAGTGCCTCCAGGGTCAAGGTGTTCTTGTAAGAGGCATCGTGGATGAGATACTCCACGCCGAAGAGCCAGGCGTTGTTGATAGGGTAGTTCTTGGTGATACCGCCGTTGTACTCTGCGTGGAGGCTCCAGTTCTTGAGCTTGGAGTCGTGCCAGAAATTGAGCGCACGTGAAATCTCGGTGTAGGTTCCGCCCTGTGAGATGTTCTTGCTATCCACCACCATCTTGTCGTAGTTGAAGTCGTGGTCCACGAAGAAGTAAGTGCTTCCCCATTTGTCTTGCTTGAACATCTCAAGTGTCAAAGTTACGTACTTGCGGTCTGTGCCGAAATCATAAAGAATCTGCGCGTTGGTCTGAGCCAAGGTCTTGCTTGCAGGAAGCAATGCAAGAAGCATGAGCATCAGGCTTTTCATCTTTTTCATAAAATGATTACTTCTGTTTGTTATTTTGATTTGAAATAAAAAGACTGCGAAGGAAGTCCGCAGTCTTTTGTATAATATTTTCTCTTTGTCTCAAACTGAGAAATTTGTCTTAATCTAAGAAAAAACTTTCTAAGAAAGAGCTTTCCTAGTTGGCAAAAATCACGCTTGCTTAATAAGCGAAGAGAGGGTAGTCTTTCATCGTCTCGTTCACCTTCTCACGAACGCTTGTGATGACCTTCTCGTCCTCTGGAGCGTTGAGCACTTGCTCGATGAGCTCGGCTATCAAGTGCATCATGTCTTCCTTCGCACCACGGGTGGTCATGGCTGCTGTTCCGAGACGGATACCAGAGGTCTGGAAGGCAGAGCGGGTGTCGAATGGAACCATGTTCTTGTTCACGGTGATGTCGGCTGCCACGAGGGCGTTCTCGGCTACCTTACCGGTCAAGTCTGGGTACTTGGAACGGAGGTCAACGAGCATGGAGTGGTTGTCTGTACCACCGCTCACGATACCGAAGCCACGGCCGATGAGGTCATCGGCGAGCACGGCTGCGTTCTTCTTCACCTGTGCTGCATACTCCTTCCAGGAAGGCTGCAAGTTCTCGTTGAATGCCACTGCCTTGGCAGCGATGACGTGCTCCAGCGGACCGCCCTGGATGCCAGGGAATACGGCAGAGTTCAAGAGCTGGCTCATCATCTTCACCTGTCCCTTCTTGGTGGTTAAGCCCCAAGGGTTCTCGAAGTCCTTGCCCATCAAGATGATACCGCCACGAGGACCGCGCAGGGTCTTGTGGGTGGTAGATGTAACGATGTGCGCATACTTCACAGGGTTCTTCAGCAATCCGGCTGCGATGAGTCCGGCTGGGTGAGCCATATCGATCATCAAGAGGGCACCCACCTCGTCGGCTATCTTGCGCATGCGCTCATAGTCCCACTCGCGGCTGTAGGCGCTACCGCCACCGATAATCAGCTTAGGCTTGTGCTCCAACGCCAACTTCTCCATCTCGTCGTAATCCACGCGACCTGTCTCCTTGTTGAGGTTGTAGCCGATAGGATTGTAGAGGATGCCGGAGGTGTTGACGTGGCTACCATGAGAGAGGTGACCGCCGTGGTCGAGGTTGAGACCCATGAAAGTGTCGCCCGGCTTCAATACGGCGAGCAGAACAGCAGCGTTGGCCTGTGCTCCAGAGTGAGGCTGCACATTGGCGTACTCAGCGCCGAAGAGCTTCTTTACACGCTCGATGGCGAGGTTCTCCACGATGTCCACCACTTGGCAACCGCCGTAGTAACGCTTGCCAGGCAGACCCTCGGCATACTTATTGGTAAGGTAAGAACCCATAGCGTTCATCACCTCGTCACTCACGAAATTCTCTGATGCGATCAGCTCCATGCCCTTGAGCTGTCGCTGGTGTTCTCTTTCGATTAAGTCGAAAATCTCTTGATCTTTTTCCATTCGCTCTTTGATTAAATTTTGAAACTTATTGATTTTCGGATGCAAAAATAAGCAATATTTCCCAAATAGCCAAATAAAATGAAGGTTTTTGAGAGATATTGCTTACTTTTTGTTATTAAAACGTTTGAAAATGCATGATTACTTGCAGAGTTCCACTTTGCCAAGTTGTTGCTCCTTGTCGCAGTAGTGGCAACGGATGATGCCGAGCGCCTTATCCACGGTGTGGAAGATGGTCTGCATAGGCTCATTGTTGGTGATGCACTTCGGGTTGTTGCACTTCACGATGCCCTTCAGCGTGTCTGGAGTCTTCACGGTCTTCTTCTCCACGATTTCGTAGTCCTTGATGATACTCAGTCCGATGTTAGGGGCTACCACGGAGAGGCGGTTGATTTCCTCGTCGGTGAAGTATTTGTTGGCAACCTTGATGATGCCCTTCTTGCCAATCTTCTTGCTAGGCAAGTTGTAGCCGATGGTAACAGGGGTGTCCATCTCCTCCAAGTGGAGCAAGTTGACCACCTGGTAGGTCTTGTCGGCTGGTATATGGTCGATTACGGTTCCGTTCTCGATAGCCGCAACCACTAGTTCGCTTTTATTGTTTCCCATAATTAAACATTAATCACTAAACATTAAACATTACTCGATGATAGTTTTATCGTTCTTGATGTCGTCGAGCGTGATGCCGAGGCAGTGGCAGAAGATGGCCTCACGGGCGTAGAGTCCGTTTTGTGCTTGCTGGATGTAGTAAGCGTGTGGGTCGTCATCCACGTCGTATGCTATCTCGTTGACACGAGGCAGCGGGTGCATAATCTTCATGTTGTCCTTCGCCTTGGCGAGCATCTCGCGCTTCAGGATATACACGTTCTTCACGCGCTCATATTCCATCAAGTCGGAGAAACGCTCCTTCTGCACACGGGTCATATAGAGAATGTCGGCTCCTGCGATGACATCCTCATTGAAGTCCTCGTGCTCCACATACTTGATGCCGTGCTTCTGGCAGTAGAGCTTATACTCCTGTGGCATAGCAAGTTCCTTAGGGGCTATGAAGTGGAATGTAGGGTTGAAATGGCGCATGGCTGTGATAAGTGAGTGAACGGTGCGGCCATACTTCAGGTCACCCACGAGATAGATGTTCAAGTTCTCCAAGGAGCCTTGGGTCTTGTAGATAGAGTAGAGGTCGAGCAGACACTGAGAAGGGTGCATGTGGGCACCGTCGCCTGCGTTGACGATAGGCACTGGAGCCACCTCGCTTGCATACTGGGCTGCTCCCTCGATGTAGTGACGCATCGCAATCACGTCGGCGTAGTTGCTCACCATCAGGATGGTGTCCTTCAGCGTCTCGCCCTTGGTGGTGCTGGAAGTCTTGGCGTCGGAGAATCCGATGACACGAGCGCCAAGGCGGTTGGCAGCGGTTTGGAAACTAAGTTGGGTACGAGTAGAAGGCTCGAAGAAAAGGGTCGCTACGACCTTTCCCTTCAACAACTCCCTGTTAGGGTGCTTTTCAAACTCTTGCGCCATTTCGAGGAGGTACATGATTTTCTCCTTCGAGAGGTCTGCAATCGTCACAAAATTATGTTTTTCCATACGAATTTTGATTGAATGTTCTGAAATCGCCCCCAAAGTTACACATAATTTCTGATTTATGTGCGATATTTCAAAACTTTTATGTAATTTTGCACAAATAATTGAAGAAATAGTGATGAGAAAACATTTTATACATACTTTATGGGGCGTTTTCGCCGCCTGTGTCGCTGCGGTAGCCGTGGCGTTCTTCGCCATCTGGTTTGGCTTGATAGGCTATATGCCCGACATCGAGGATTTGCAGAACCCTATCAACCGATTCGCCACGCAGGTGTATTCGGCTGACGGAAAGGTGCTGGGCACCTGGAACCTGAACAAGGAGAACCGCATCGTGATACCTTACAAGAAGATGTCACCTTATTTAATAAAAGCCTTGGTCGCCACCGAGGACGAGCGATTCTACGAGCACTCGGGCATCGACTTCCGTGCCCTGGGGCGTGCCATCATCAAGCGTGGCATCCTGGGACAGGCGAATGCGGGCGGTGGCTCCACCATTACCCAGCAGCTCGCCAAGCAGCTCTATTCCGAGAAGGCGACGAGCACCATGGAGCGATTGCTCCAGAAACCGATAGAGTGGGTCATCGCCATCAAGCTGGAGCGTTATTACACCAAGGAGGAAATCCTGGCGCTCTACCTCAACTACTTCGACTTCCTGCATAATGCGGTGGGCATCAAGACGGCTGCCAACACCTATTTTAACAAGGAGCCGAAGGATCTGACCCTCTGCGAGGCTGCCACCCTCATCGGACTCTGCAAGAACCCTTCGCTCTTCAATCCTGTGCGCTATCCCGAGCGTGCCCGTGAGCGCCGCAACGTGGTGCTCTCGCAGATGCTCAAGGCGGGCTATCTCGACGATGCGGAATACAGCCAGTATGCCGCCGAGCCACTGACGCTCAACTTCCATCGCACCGACCACAAGGATGGCTCTGCCACCTATCTCAGAGAATACCTGCGCCAGTATATGATGGCGAAACGACCGGAGAAGAGCGACTATCCATCGTGGAACTACGTGCAGTATGTAAACGACTCCATCCTCTGGAACACCGACCCTCTCTATGGCTGGTGTAACAAAAACTATAAGAAAGACGGTTCGCCATACAATGTGTATAGCGACGGGCTGAAAGTATTTACCACCATCGACAGTCGCATGCAGCGATATGCCGAAGAGGCTGTGTATCAGCATGTGGCGTGCTACTTGCAACCCGCCTTCAGCAAGGAGGTGGCGCACAAGCCAAGTGCCCCATACAGCGACAAGCTGACACCAAGCCAGATACGCAGCATCCTGAACCGCAGCATCACCCAGAGCGAGCGCTATCGCCAGATGAAGTCCGACGGATGCACGCCAGAAGAGATACACGATGCCTTCCGCCAGAAGATTCCGATGACCGTCTTCACCTATCACGGCGACATCGACACGATGATGAGTCCGCTGGACTCCATCCGCTACTACAAGACCTTCTTGCGCAGCGGATTCATGAGCATGGACCCGAAGACGGGAGCAGTGAAGGCATACGTAGGCGGACTGGACTACACCCACTTCATGTACGACATGGTGAGCCTGGGTCGCCGACAGGTGGGTTCCACCATCAAGCCATTCCTCTACAGTCTGGCGATGGAGAACGGTTTCTCTCCTTGCGACAAGGCGCCAAACCGCCAACAGACCTATATGGTGGCGGGTCGGCCTTGGACACCACGCAACGCCAACCGCTCTCGCTACGGCCAGATGGTTCCGCTGAGCTGGGGTCTGGCTCAGAGTAACAACTGGATAAGCGCCTACCTGATGAGCAAGCTGAACCCATCGCAGTTTGTGCAGCTCTTGCACGACTACGGCATCAACAATCCCGACATCCACGCATCGCTGAGTCTCTGCTTGGGACCTTGCGAGGTGAGCGTGAGCGAGATGGTGAGTGCCTACACCGCCTTTGCCAACCACGGCATCCGCACGGCTCCGATGCTCGTGAGCCGCATCGAGGACAACGAGGGCAACACCATCGCCACCTTCCAGCCAAGAATGAACGAGGTGATCAGCGCCGACAACGCCATGAAGATGCTCACCATGCTGATGGGCGTGGTGGATAATGGTACGGCAGGACGATTGCGCTACCGCTACAACCTGGAGGGACAGATAGGAGCCAAGACCGGTACCACCAACAACAACAGCGACGGATGGTTCATCGGCTTCACCCCGCAGCTCGTAAGTGGCTGTTGGGTAGGCGGTGAGGACCGCGACATCCACTTCGGCTCAATGAACATGGGACAGGGCGCCACCATGGCGCTGCCTATCTGGGCCATCTTCATGAAGAAACTCTATGCCGACCCATCGCTCGGCTACAGCCCGACGGTGAAGTTCGACCTGCCAGACGACTACAACCCATGTTATCACGTGGGTGGAAACGACCAGGACGACTTCGAGCAAGTGAATGCCATCGACGAGGTTTTTGAATAAGATTTCTTTTAATTTTGAGTAAGATTTCTTTTAAATAGTGCAAAAATGGCGGTCGTTTTTTGGGTATGTGCGAGAATTTTTGTATTTTTGCAAAGTTTTAGGGCACGTGCATACGCATGCGTCGGAAATAGAAGAATAAAATAAAAAATCATTATATAATGAACGTTTCATATAAATGGCTTAAAGAATACGTCGATTTCGACCTCACGCCACAGGAGACAGCCGATGCGCTGACCTCCTGCGGTCTCGAAGTCGATGCTTTGGAAGAAGTACAGTCTATCAAGGGTGGACTGAAAGGTCTCTACGTAGGTAAGGTTTTGACATGCGAGATGCATCCTAACAGCGATCACCTCCATGTAACCACCGTTGACTTGGGCAAGGGCGAGCCACAGCAGATAGTCTGCGGCGCGCCTAACGTGGCCGCAGGCCAGAAGGTCATCGTAGCCGACTTGGGCTGCGTGCTCTACGACGGCGACCAGAGTTTCACCATCAAGAAGAGCAAGCTTCGCGGCGTGGAGAGCTTCGGTATGATTTGCGCCGAGGATGAAATCGGCATCGGCACCGACCACGCTGGCATCATCGTCCTGCCAGAGGACGCTCCCGTAGGTCAGCCTGCCGCTGAATACTACCACCTGGAGAGCGACTGGCTCATCGAGATAGACATCACCGCCAACCGTGCCGACGCACTCGGCCACTATGGCGTGGCTCGCGACCTCTACGCTTGGTTGAAGCAGAATGGTTACCAAACCTCCCTTCATCGCCCATCTTGCGATGAATTCAAGGTGGATAACGAAGACCTGCCTATCGAGGTGGAGATTCAGAACCACGAGGCTTGCAAGCGCTACGCTTGCGTGAGCATCACCGACTGCGAGGTGAAGGAAAGCCCTAAGTGGTTGCAGGACAAGCTCAACATCATCGGCTTGCGCCCAATCAACAACATCGTGGATATCACCAACTACATCATGATGGCATACGGACAGCCTTTGCACTGCTTCGACGCCGACATGGTGACAGGACATAAGATTGTGGTTCGCACCCAGCCTGAGGGCACCAAGTTTGTTACCCTCGATGGTGAGGAGCACACCTTGGGCGAGCACGACCTGAGCATCTGCAACGCCGAGGAGCCTATGTGTATCGCCGGCATCTTCGGTGGCAAGGGTTCGGGTACCTACGAGACCACCAAGAACGTGGTGTTGGAGAGCGCTTACTTCCACCCAACATGGATTCGCAAGAGCGCACGCCGTCACGGCTTGAGCACCGACGCTAGCTATCGTTTCGAGCGTGGTGTTGACCCTAACGGTCAGATTTATGCCTTGAAGCAGGCTGCCATCCTCTGCAA
>DBLF01000101.1:0-10844 GCA_002297965.1 Candidatus Segatella papionis | reverse complement strand
CCAGCTTATCGTGTGGATGTGCAGCGTCCTTGCGACGTGGTGGAGGACATCCTACGTATCTACGGCTACAACAATGTGGAGATTCCTACACAGCTCAAGAGCTCGCTCACCGTACAGGGCGACGAGGACAAGGCTTACCACAGCCAGAACATCGTGGCAGAGCAGTTGGTGGGCGAGGGATTCATGGAAATCCTCAACAACTCGTTGACCAAGGCTAGCTACTATACAGACTTCGACCTCAACAAGTATCCTAACGAGAGCACCGTGAAGGTGATGAACCCATTGAGCGCCGACCTTGGCGTGATGCGTCAGACCATGTTGTTCGGTGGCTTGGAGAGCGTGGCTCGCAATATCAACCACAAGAGCCAGAACTTGAAGTTCTTCGAGGTGGGTAACACCTATATATATAATAAGGAGAAATGGACAGCCGAGAGTCCTATCAAGGCTTACAGCCAGGAGGCACACCTCTCTCTCTTCATCACTGGTAAGCGAGTAGAGGGCAGTTGGGCACACGCCGACGAGCAGAGCAACATCTACGAGCTCAAGGCAGTGGTAGAGAACATCCTTCGCCGTGTGGGTATGCCACAGAACAATGTGGTCATCAAGCACAGCGACAACAATATCTTCGCCAAGGGTGTGGTTTACGAGACTCGTCCAGGCAAGGTGTTGGTAGAGTTGGGTATCTTGAGCCACAAGCTCAAGAAGGCATTCGACATCGAGCAGGATGTGTTCTATGCCGACGTGCACTGGGACAACCTGATGAAGGCAGTGAAGAAGGTGAACCTCACCTATACCGACATCAGCAAGTATCCATCCGTGAGCCGCGACCTCGCACTCTTGGTAGATAAGAACGTGGAGTTCGCACAGATAGAGCAGATTGCCCACCAGACAGAGAAGAAACTCCTCAAGAGCGTGGTGCTCTTCGATGTATATAAGGGCAAGAACCTGCCAGAGGGCAAGAAGAGCTACGCAGTGAACTTCATCCTCCAGGACGAGGAGAAGACACTGAATGATAAGCAGATAGATGCCATCATGAAGAAGCTCATCGCCAACCTGACTGGCAAGCTCAATGCAGAGCTTCGTTAAAGGTCTGAAGTTAGAAGATAGAAGTCTGAGAAGTCTGAGAAGTCTGAAGTTTTCATCCTTGCGATGTTCTTGGCTTTTATCTTCTGACGGAAACATAATTGGATAAAAGAAAATATAATAACAAAACGATAAACATTTAAAATTAAATTCCAATGGGAAGAGCATTTGAATATCGTAAAGCTACAAAGCTGAAAAGATGGGGCCACATGGCCAAGACATTTACTAAGTTGGGTAAGCAGATTGCAATCGCAGTAAAGGCTGGCGGTCCAGAGCCAGAGAATAACCCAACATTGCGTGCCATCATCGCTAACTGTAAGCGTGAGAACATGCCTAAGGATAACATCGCTCGTGCCATCAAGAATGCGATGGGCAAGGATACCAGCGATTACAAGGAGGTAACATACGAGGGATATGGCCCTCACGGAGTTGCTGTCTTCGTTGACACTTTGACCGACAACACCACACGTACTGTTGCCGATGTTCGCAGTGTGTTCAACAAGTTCAGCGGCAACCTCGGTACCACAGGTTCTCTTTCTTTCCTCTTCGACCACAAGGCTGTGTTCACATTCAAGAAGAAGGAAGGCTTGGATATGGATGAGTTGATTCTCGACTTGATCGACTACGGCGTAGAGGACGAGTACGACGAGGACGAGGAGACCAACGAGGTAACTATCTACGGTGCCCCAACAAGCTTCGGCGAGATTCAGAAGCACTTGGAGGCTGAGGGCTTCGAGGTGACAGGTGCTGAGTTCACCTACATCCCTAACGACTTGAAGGATGTAACAGCCGAGGAGCGCGAGACCATCGACAAGATGGTGGAGAAGTTGGAGGAGTTTGACGACGTTCAGACTGTCTATACCAACATGAAGCCTGAGGTACCTGCAGCCGCAGAATAATAGTTTTAAAATTTTATAAAAATAATTTAGTTATTGCATGGGTGGGGGTTTCTTGTGAAAGAGGCTCCCACATTTTTATTAAATATCCGAATTTTAAATGGATTAGCGTATGGAAATGAACGAAGATAACAAGCAGAAGTTGACCAAGGTGACCTACCAGACTCACGGCACTTGCTCAAAGTATATCTGTATCAGTATGGATGAGAATGGATGTGTGCAGGACGCACAGTTCATCGGTGGTTGCGATGGCAACACCAAGGGTGTTTGCGCCTTGATACGTGGTATGAAGGCGAAGGAAGTCATCGCTAGACTGAAAGGCATCAAGTGTGGCAACAAGCCAACCAGTTGCCCAGACCAGTTGGCAACTGCCTTGCAAGAAATGGGGTACTAATTCTCCTACGGAACTTAAATTCTCTTACGGAACTTAAACGGAATTTATACGGATATAATCCTACGGAACTTAAATTCTCCTACGGAACTTAAACGGAATTTATACGGATTTGGGTGATTTTGTAATCTACAAGTTCCGTTTAAGTTCCGTAGGATTAATATTTCCCGTAGGATTAACTCCCCGTAGGATTAACTCCCCGTAGGATAAAATTGTTCGTAGGATGCTAATACTTGAAGGTATCATCCAAGAGAATCTCTTGCGGATTCTTCGCCGAATGATAGACGAAGTGGAAGGTGAAGTGAGCTTCCTTGTAATTCTTCAGCCCAGGGTTGTTGTCGAGGGCTTCCTTCTGAATCTTATGCAGCTTATCCTTGCAGGCATCGATCGCCTTCTTGTTGTCCGCCTTGTTGCGTAGCGTAATAAAATATGTGAAAACGCGAGTGTTTTTATCGAATACGGCACTATCCGTTCTGCTGTCGTTCACGAATGGAGTAGGGCAGTATTTCTCCGTATATTCCTTAGCTTCACGCACCGCCTTGTCTTCCAAACTTTCTGTGCAGGAAGCGACCAAAGAGGCGAATAATACGATGTAAATCAACTTTTTCTTCATTATTTTTCTATTTTTTATCTAAAAAACTCTATTATTTCCAATATTTTATGCAAAGATACAAAAAAAATCAGTATCTTTGCACTCCAAAGAGAGAAATATTTTATGGAGAATATAAATAAGATAAGAAACTTCTGCATTATTGCACATATAGACCACGGTAAAAGTACCCTGGCAGACCGATTGTTAGAGAAGACTCAGACCATCAAGATTACTGAGGGTCAGATGCTTGACGACATGGATTTGGAGCGTGAGCGCGGCATCACCATCAAGAGCCACGCCATCCAGATGGAGTATAAGGCGCAGGATGGAGACACTTACATCCTCAACCTCATCGATACTCCGGGACACGTCGATTTCTCTTACGAGGTTTCTCGCTCCATCGCAGCGTGCGAGGGAGCACTCTTGGTGGTGGATGCCACCCAGGGTGTGCAGGCGCAGACCATTTCTAACCTCTATATGGCCATCGAGCACGACTTGGAAATCATCCCTGTCATCAACAAGATAGATATGCCTTCGGCTATGCCCGACGAGGTGGAGGACGAAATCATCGACCTCATCGGATGCAAACGTGAGGACATCCTGCGTGCCTCGGGTAAGACTGGCGAGGGTGTGGAGGACATCTTGGAGGCGGTGGTAAACCGTGTGCCTGCCCCAGAGGGCGACGACAAGGCACCATTGCAAGCCTTGATTTTCGACTCCGTGTTCAACTCCTTCCGTGGTATCATCGCTTACTTCAAGATAGAGAACGGCGTGATTCGCAAGGGTGACAAGGTGAAGTTCTTCAATACGGGCATGGAATACGACGCCGACGAGATAGGTGTGCTGAAGATGGATATGATTCCTCGCAACGAACTGGGTACGGGTGAGGTGGGCTACATCATCTCGGGCATCAAGAACGCCACCGAGGTGAAGGTGGGAGATACCATCACCCATGTGGCAAGACCATGCGAGAAGGCCATCGCCGGATTCCAGGAGGTGAAGCCTATGGTCTTCGCCGGTGTCTATCCTATCGACCCTAGCGACTATGAGAACTTGAGAGCATCGCTTGAAAAGCTCCAGCTCAACGACGCTTCGCTCACTTTCTCTCCAGAAAGTTCCGTGGCATTGGGCTTCGGTTTCCGTTGCGGATTCCTGGGCTTGCTCCACATGGAGATTGTGCAGGAGCGCTTGGATCGCGAGTTCAATATGGATGTCATCACCACCGTGCCTAACGTATCTTATATGGTATATGACAAGCAGGGAGGCGAGAAGGAGGTACATAATCCTTCCGGTTTGCCAGACCCAACGATGATAGACCATATCGAGGAGCCATACATCCGAGCTACCATCATCACCTCGTGTGACTATATTGGTCCGATTATGAAGCTCTGTCTCGACAAGCGTGGTGAGCTTATCAACCAGGAATATGTGAGTGGAAACCGTGTGGAGTTACACTTCATGTTGCCGTTGGGAGAGATTGTCATCGACTTCTATGACAAGTTGAAGAGCATCTCCAAGGGATATGCTTCCTTCGACTATCACATCGACTCCTTCCGCCCTTCCGACTTGGTGAAGCTCGACATCCTGCTCAATGGAGAGCCTGTGGATGCCCTGAGCACTTTGACCCATCGTGACAATGCCGTGAGCTTCGGTCGCCGAATGTGCGAGAAGTTGAAGGACTTGATACCACGCCAGCAGTTTGACATAGCCATCCAGGCTGCCATCGGTGCCAAGATTGTGGCGCGCGAGACAGTGAAGCAGGTGCGCAAGGATGTTACCGCCAAGTGTTATGGAGGTGACGTGAGCCGTAAGCGCAAATTGCTGGAGAAGCAGAAGAAGGGAAAGAAACGTATGAAGCAGATAGGTAACGTAGAGGTGCCACAGAAGGCATTCCTCGCCGTGCTGAAACTTGACTAATGCGTAACGCAGAAGCCATGGACATAATGCCTTGAAGAGTTATAAATATTATCAATATATTATATAAATAGGAGGAACATGGATTATGAATGAATTTAAGGTAATAACCCCAAAGCGTGACATCGCCAGAGAGCTTGCCCGTAGGTACAGTACGATGACTTATGATGAGTTGGACATACTGGAGTCTATCCTGGAACCCATCAAGTATGGCAAGGGAGAGAAGATTTTGGTAGAGGGCGAGGTGTGCAGAAACATCTCTTACATCGAGAAGGGATTGGTGCGCCAGTACTATACGAAGTACGAGAAGGAGGTGACGGAACACTTGGGTGTGGACCATTCTATATTCATGTGCATCGAGAGCCTGTTTAAGGAGGAGCCATCCTACCTGCAGGTGGAGGCATTGGAACCAACCTTGGTCTATGCCTTGCCGAAGGCGAAGCTGGAGGCCGCTGCCATACGAAATGTCAACATCCAGATGCTCTATCGTAAGATATTGGAGGAAAGCTTGATTCAGTCGCAAATCCATGCCGACTTGATGCGTTTCGAGACGGCGCCCAACAAGTACAAGCGCTTGTGCGAAATGAATCCTCAGGTGGTGCTTCGTGCGCCACTGACTTATATCGCAAGTTATTTGCAGATGACGCCAGAAACGTTGTCTCGCATTCGATCAAATACATTGCTATAAAGTGTAGTAATGGCATTTAAGTTTAGTTGTTTTATAAAAAAAGCCTGCTGCGTGATGCAGCGGGCTTTTTAATTCTATTTCTATAAAAATATAGGTTTCTTATTCCAATTTTATCTTTATTCTGCTGAGAAATGATATCTTTATTCATTTTGAGAAATGATATCTTTATTCTGTTGAGAAATGATATATTTACTCGGCTGTATAAAGGAATCGCTTGATACTCTTCTTTGGAGTCTTTTCGAACTCCTCGTCATGGATACGGATTTCGCTTACCTTGCTGTAGGCAGGAATCATAGAGTTAAGCTCCTGTCGGTTTTGCTCCATGATATCTTCCAACTCCTTTCGACCCAGGTTCAGCGATTGCGCCTCGTCGAAGTCTGGATATACCAATCCGATGAGCTTGTCGCCCTTCTGTACCACCACGCTCTCTGAAACCAGTGCGAGAGAGTTCAGCTTGTCCTCGATTTCCTCAGGATAAATGTTCTGTCCGTTGGCACCCAGGAGCATGTTCTTGCTTCTACCCTTGATGAATACATTGCCGTCGCTATCCATGGTGCCGAGGTCGCCCGTGTGATACCATCCGTTCTCGTCGATGGTCGCCTTGGTGGCTTCCTCGTTCTTGTAATATCCCAACATCACGTTAGGACCCTTGGCGAGGATTTCGCCCGGCACATTCTCAGGGTCAGGACTGTCGATGCGAACCATCATGTGGAGCGCAGCCTTGCCGCAAGAGCCAGGCACAAAGTCCTTGTAGTCTTCGTAGCAGATGATAGGGGCACACTCTGTGGCTCCATATCCCACGGTATATTTGAAACCTACGCTATGCAGGAAGCTCTCCACCTCCTGGTTGAAGGCAGCTCCACCGATGATGACCTCATAGAAGTTGCCACCGAAGGCATTGCTCACCTGCTCGCAAATCTTCTCCTTTACCTTCTTGCTAATCACAGGCATGTGGAGGAGCATGCGCATACGGTTGTTCTGAATCTTAGGGAACACCTTCTTGCGGATAATCTTCTCGATGACCAATGGCACGGCGATGATGACCGCTGGCTTGATTCTACCGAATGCCTCGGCGATGATGGCTGGGCTAGGGATGCGGGTGAGGTAATACACGTGGCAACCCTTGATGAACTCGAAGATAAACTCGAACGCCATGCCATACATGTGGGCCATGGGCAGGATGCTGATGACAGGGTCGCCAGCCTTGATTTGCTTGCCAAGCACGTTTTCGGCAAAGTCGGCATTGCCCCAGAGGGCACGGTAGGGCACCATCACACCCTTGGAGAATCCTGTGGTGCCACTGGTATAATTGATCATCGCCAGCTCGTCTGGGTTCTGCTCGATATAGTAATTGATGTGTTCCTTGCGGAAGTACTTAGGATATTTGATGCCAAACATCTCGTTGAGGTGCTCGCGCGCGTAAGTCAACTTATCTGTGCGAGATACCACGAGCGAATAGTCGGGGATATAGATGATGCCCTCCAGGTTTGGCATCTTGGTGGCATCCACCTGTGTAGCCACCACGTCGCCCACGAAGAGCAACTTGGCGTCGCTGTGGTTCACGATGTTGTGTATCTGGTCGGGCATGAACTCGTGCAGGATAGGCACGGCGATGGCACCGTAGGTGAGGGTAGCCAAGAACGCCACCGCCCAGTTGGCGCTGTTGCGTCCGCAGAGTGCAATCTTGTCGCCCTTCACTACGCCTGAGTTCTCAAACATGATGTGCAACTTCTCGATTTTGCGGGCTACATCATGATACTGCAAGGTGGCTCCCTTGTAGTCGGTAAGGGCATCCATGTCCCAATGGTCGATGATGCTCTTCTGTATGAGTGCGTTAAAGCTAGGAATCTCCATATTATATTGCGTTTTGGTACAAATATCTTTTAATTGACTTCTTGGCAGTCTTCTCAAACTCACTGTCGTGCAACTGTATGCGAGACACCTGTGAGAAGGAAGGTATCATGGCGTTCAGTTCCTTGCGGTTTTGCTCCATGATGTTGTCGAGGTCTTCCTGGGTGAATCCCAAGGTCTCTGCCTCCTCCATGTCGGGGTGTACCAGTGCCACGAGCTTGTCGCCCTTTTGCAGGACGAGGCTCTCGTTGACCATCGCCATCGAGTTGAGCTTGTCCTCGATTTCCTCAGGATAGATGTTCTGTCCGTTTGGTCCGAGCAGCATGTTCTTGCTGCGTCCCTTGACGAAGAAATGACCATCGGCGCTCATGGTCGCCAAGTCGCCGGTGTGGTACCATCCGTCCTTGTCGAGCACAGCCTTGGTGGCCTCCTCGTTCTTGTAATATCCCTTCATGGTGTTGATGCCGTGGCAAACCAATTCGCCTGGCACATTCGCTGGGTCGTTGCTGAGTACTTTCACCTCCATGTGCTTCACGGCTACGCCGCAACTGCCTGCCACATAATCCTCCTCGTTGGCGAAGGTGATGAAAGGAGCCGTCTCCGTGGTGCCGTAAGCCATGGCGATAGGGAAGCCGATGCTGATGAAGAAGTTCTCTATCTCCTTGTTGAGCGGTGCACCGCCCACAACCACCTCGTAGGCATTGCCGCCAAACTCCTTGAGTACGAACTCCCTGATTTTCTCCTTGATGCGCTTGTTGATGACCGGCATGTTCATGAGCAGTCGGGCGCGGTTGGTCTGCACGAGTGGGAATATCTTCTTTCTCACGATTTTCTCCACCACGAGCGGCACGGCGAAGATGATGTCGGGCTTAATCTCTGTGAAAGCCTGTGCGATGAGCGTAGGGCTTGGCAGACGGGTCAGGAAGTAGATGTGGTTGCCCAGCGCCATATTGAAAATCAAGTCGGCCATCAGTCCGTACATGTGAGCCATTGGCAGGGAAGCAAGGATGTTGCAGTGCTGCCCAATCTTGGGTGCGATGCGGGTGAGCATATAGTCGAGGTTGCCCCAGAGCGCACGGTAGGGGAGCATCACGCCCTTGGAGAATCCCGTGGTACCGCTGGTGTAATTGATCATTGCCAATTCCTCTGGGTCGTCCACGTGATAGTGGATGTGCTCCGGACGGAAATATTTAGGGTATCTCTTGCAGAATATCTGGTTGAGGTGTTCGCGCGCGTAAGTCAGCTTCTCTGTGCGAGAGATGACGAGCGAATTGTCTGGCAGATAGATGATGCCTTCCAGCGAGGGCATCTCGTCGGGTGTTATCTCTGTAGCTACCACGTCGCCCACGAACAAGAGCTTGCTCTCGCTGTGGTTTACGATGTTGTGAATTTGTTCGGGCTTAAATTCGTTTTGTATAGGTACGACGATAGCGCCGTAAGTAATAATGGCCAGGAAGGCTACTGCCCACTGACTACTATTTCTTCCGCAAACGGCTATCTTGTCGCCCTTCTTCACATCGCTGTTCTCAAACAGAATGTGTAGCTTCTCAATCTTTCTGGCAACATCGTGATATTGCAAGGTTGCGCCCTTATAATCGGTGAGCGCATCCAGATGCCAATTCTTGATGATGCTCTTCTCAATATACGAGTTAAAACTTGGTATTGAATTCATTGCACAGTTTACAAAATTTTGTGCAAAGGTACAGAAAATAATGCACATCGCAAAAAAAAATGTGCATTATTTTCGGTGTGGGGGCAAATTAATTGAAAAACTAGGCAAAAAAGCCTAGTTTTTTCAATTTTTATCCATATCTTGTCGATTTATCTTATTTACGTCTGTCGTTCTCCTATTCATATCTCATCGACTTGGCTGGATGGATATGAGAAATCAGATAGCTTGGCGCAACCAGCATGAAGATGCTGATGAGGAGCGTAGCCACGTTGAGGGCTATGATGAAAAGCCAGTTGAATTCCACGGGCACCGTACTTACGTAGTAGGTCTGGGCGTCGAGCTTCACCAATCCCGTATAGCGTTGCAGGGCGAGGATGCCGAGGCCGATGATGTTGCCGAGTATCATTCCCTTGCCGATGATGAACACGGCAAACCAGAGGAAGGTGTGTCGGATGGTCTTGTTGCGTGCACCCAGGGCTTTCAATACGCCTATCATCGAGGTGCGTTCCAAGATGATGATGAGCAGTCCGCTTATCATCGTCACGCCAGCCACGGCTAGCATCAGTCCGAGGATGACCCACACGTTGAGGTCCATCAGCCCGAGCCACTGGAAGATATTGGGGTTCAAGTCTTTGATGGTGGCGCTGCTGTAGGTCTCGCCGTAGTGATCCACGGTGCGGTTCACCTTATTTATAATATAGTCCTCCGTCTCGTTGAGCTTGTCGAAGTCGTTCACGGTGATTTCTGCTCCGCTGGCTTGGTCGTCCATCCATCCGTTGAGCTTCACGGCGGTGTAGAGGTCGGTATAGACCATCAGCTCGTCGTACTTCTTGAGGTTGGTCTCGTAGATGCCCTGAATGGTGAATCGGCGCATGCGCACGCCATTGTTGTCGATGAAGTAGGCGAAGATTCGTTCTCCATTCTTCAACTTCAGTTTGTCTGCCATCAACTTGGATATGAGTATCTTGTTGTGACTCGCCTTGTCGTCAAATCTAGGGATGCTTCCTTCCACCATGTTCTGATGGATGAAGGTGGAGTCGAAGTCGGGACCCACGCCCTTGAACACCACGCCCAGGAAGTCGCTGTCGGTCTTGAGGATTCCCTCTTTCATGGCAAACCGCTGTACATGTTTTACGCCCGGAATCTTCTTGAGCACATTCACCATCGAGTCGTTCATCACCACGGGGTATTGGTTCTGCTGCTGCAGGGTCATGAAGTCGGCCACCTGTATGTGGCTTCCGAATCCGATGACCTTGTCGCGGATGGTATGCTTGAATCCCAAGACCACGCATACCGACATAATCATGATGGCGAGGCCGATGGCTACGCCGGCTGTGGCTATATGAATAGCAGGGCGAGAAACTTTACGTTTGTCGCCCTGGTCGCTATATAATCTCTTTGCTATAAATAGAGGAAAATTCATCTTCTATATTTTAATGTTAAATGTTCAATGTTAAGTGTTAAACTGAGCATACGTTGGAATATAGTTTGTAACTTAACATTTAACACTTAACATTGAAAAGTTTATAGTCCATCATCCTCCACTCGTTCTGGATAAGCCTCAAGGGCCTTGGCCAGGACTACGAGTGCTCGCTCCAGGTCGTGCTTCTTCAACACGTAAGCCACACGCACCTGGTTGCGTCCTGCGCCTGGGGTAGTGTAGAAACCAGAGGCAGGAGCCATCATCACGGTCTCGCCCTCGTAGTTGAATTCCTCCAGGCACCAACGGCAGAACTTATCCGAGTCGTCGATAGGCA
>DBLF01000059.1 GCA_002297965.1 Candidatus Segatella papionis | reverse complement strand
CATGATATTGCCCTAAATTTATTAAAAAATAAAGGAATGCAGATGGTATTCCGAAGAAAAGTATTACTTTTGCAAATATGAGTAAAAAAGAAGAAAAGCGACATATTTATCCACTCGTCACAGCCTCATCAACCTTTGATGCCGTGATACTTTGCGATGGCGACTACCCATCGCATGCCGTCCCGTTGTCCATCCTCAACCACGCCAAATACTTGATTTGTTGCGACGGAGCGGGCATGCACCATATCTTGCATGGCGGCACTCCCGATGCCATCGTGGGCGACGGCGACTCTCTGCCAGAGGACTTCAAGCGCAGATACGCCGATATCCTGCACCAAGTTTCCGAACAAGAAGACAACGACCAGACCAAGGCTACCCGCTTCTGTATCGCCAAGGGATTCCGTCGCATAGCTTACTTAGGAAGCACGGGCAAGCGAGAGGACCACACCCTCGGTAATATTTCCTTATTAATAAGGTATATGAAGGATTTCCACCTAGATGTCACGATGGTAACCGACCATGGATACTTCACCCCAGCATCAGGCGTACAAGACTTCGACAGCTTTGTCCACCAGCAAATCAGCATTTACAACTTCGGATGCACCCAGCTTGCAGGCAAAGGGTTCAAATGGAATCCCTATGCTTACCAAGAACTTTGGCAAGGGGCACTCAACGAAGCCATAGGCGACGAAGTGACAATAGAGGCAGATGGCAATTATCTCCTCTTCCGAACTTTCGAGCCGAAGATGCCGAAATAAAGGAAATGCCCCTATGGAAGCATCTTTTGATTTCTTACATTAAAATAAATAACAGACTAAGATATGATTAAACGACTATTATCTTTTCTTGACGCTTCGCCAGTGAATTTCTTGGCGGTCAAGAACATGGCGGCAGAACTTGAAAAGCATGGTTTCCGCCGCATCAACACACAGGAGCCTCTGGGCAAGATTCAGGCAGGCGACAAGTTCTTCGTTACCAAGAACGACTCCAGCATCTATGCCTTCCACATCGGCAAGCAACCTATCGCCGATGCAGGCTTCCACATGATTTGCGCTCACTGCGACTCCCCTACCTTCCGCATCAAGCCAAACGCTGAGATGGATTGCGAAGGCGGCATCGTAAAACTCAACACCGAGGTATATGGTGGTCCGATTATGTCCACTTGGTTCGACCGTCCTTTGACACTCGCAGGTAGAGTGATTGTGAAGAGCGACGATGTGATGCACCCAAAGACCTTGCTGCTCCACATCAAGCGTCCATTGCTCCAGATTAGCAACCTCGCCATCCACTTCAACCGTCAGGTGAATGATGGAGTGAAGTTGAGTCGCCAGAAAGACGTGTTGCCAATCCTCGGCATCATCAATGATGAGTTGGAAAAGGGCAATCTCTTGATGAATGTGATTCTCGAAGAACTCAACAAGAATCCGATGACAAGTGACGACAAGCCATTCGGTAAGAAGGAAATCAAACAAGAGGATATTCTCGACTTCGACCTTTATCTTGCCGATGCCACACCAGCTTGTACCTTTGGAGCACATGATGAGTTTATCTCGTCAGGCAGACTCGATGACTTGTCGATGTGTTGGGCAGGAGTGGAAGCGATGATTGCTGCAACTTCCGAGGCATCATCCAAGAATGCATCAGAGGCATCTTCCGAAGTATCCGACACAACAAGAGTCCTCGCCCTCTTCGACAACGAGGAGACTGGTTCGCAGACCAAGCAAGGAGCAGGAAGCCCATTCCTCTCTTATATGCTCAAGCGCATTGCCCTTGCACAGAGCGGAACGGAAGAGGCATATTACCAGGCCGTGGAACGAGCTTTCATGGTCTCTGCCGACAATGCCCACGCTTGGCATCCTAACTATAGCGAGAAGTACGACCCTACGAACCATCCGATGTTGGGCGGTGGACCTGTCATCAAGTTTAATGCAGCCCAGAAATATGCGAGCGATGCAGCCTCAGCAGCCATCTTCGAAGGCATCTGCGAGAAAGCTGGCGTACCTTGCCAGCGATTCGTCAACCACAGCGATGTGGCAGGTGGAAGCACTTTGGGAAATATCCTTGCCTCCAGCATCCCATTGCAGGGAGTGGATATGGGTAACGCCATCCTCGCCATGCACAGTTGCAGAGAGACAGGTAGCGTCATAGACCACGAATACACCGTCAAGGCATTCACCGAGTTCTATCACTTGTAAAAATATTCCGCACATCAGTTGGACGACAGTCGCACAACAGCTGATATGCAACCGCCCAACAGCTGTTGTGCAAGCGCACATCAACTGTTGGGCGGTTTTATATACTATATGCTCGGAAAACATACTCTATTGTTTCCACAAACTTTTCCTATATATACAGAAGACTTTCCTTATATAACTTGCCCTAAAGTTGTCGATGAACTTTATTATTAATACCCTGGATTCTGTTCCAACTTCTTATTCAGGTCGATACACTTCTGTGGTATCGGGAAGACGATGGTATATTCCGTCTGTTCTTCCTTGTCCAAAGGCGTGCGAAGATCGTAAGCGCCTGTAAACTTGCCGAAACGGATGAGGTCTTGACGACGCCATCCCTCCCATACCAATTCAAGCAATCGCTCTTCCAGGATATTGGCGAGCGTGGCTGGGCGGGAAGGCATTCCTACACGACTGCGAATCATATTGAGTTCCGTACTGCCATCCTCGCCATTGCGCACCTTAGCCTCAGCCTTCATCAGCAAGACATCGGCATAACGGAAGAGGACGATGTCGTTGCTCTGCAACTTGCCATCCATATATGATGTTCTATCCACCTCATACTTCGCCATTCTCGCTCCTGCCGTCTTGATATACTTGCTATTGGTCAGGTTTTGCTTCACTTCAAAAGGCTGATACTCCAAAGGCTTGCCATTGTCCATCAAGAGTTCCTTGCCATCTACCTTCACAATGCCTGCCACGAAATTCATCTTGCAACGAGTGTCTTCGTCCGCCTCGCCATAATGATTGGCCTTCATCGTTGCTATGGTGGCACAAGTACCATTCTCACTACCCCATCCCAAGGCTCCACCATGGGTATAATGGTAGGAACGGAAGAGATAATGGAACTGGTTGGTATAGATATTCTTGTCCATCGGAATAGTAAAGATGTTTTCCTTCGATGTCTCATTATGGGTCGAGAAGTTGAAGGCATCATCGTCCTCTAGCACATAGCCTTCCTCGGCAAGTTTGTCGCAATAGAAGATGCAAGTTTCCCAGGCATTCAACTTTTGGCTTTTGTTCTCGCTTGCCTTTCCTCCATTGATGAGCGAAGCGCCATCGGCAGTCTGCACCATGAAATAGATGTCCTTTCCCTTCGGACGCTTGTCATAGCCCTTGGTCCAATTGTCATACATGTAGATTTCGGCATTGAGCGCCAACTTTGCCAAGAGGAAATGTGCCACTGGGCGAGTGATGCGACCATAATAATTGCCTTCCTTGTTGCTATGCTCGTCGGGGAGATAAGGCAACACGGACTGCAACTCACTGAAGATAAAGCGGAACACCTCGCTTCGCTCGCTTTGGGAAGAGAGATTGGTATCGGTTATCGAAATACCCGAAGAAGACTTCGAATCTGACGGTGATGATTCCGAAGAACTTGAAGCGGAGGAATAGATTGCCGCCTCTTCCTTCGACAGCACCACGGGGACACGACCAAACATATCCATCGCCTCGTAATACATCAAGGCGCGAACCGCCCTCACCTCTGCCTTAAACTGGTCCTTCTGATTGGTTGTGAGCAAGGACGACTTGGCATCAATGATGTCGAGCGACTTATTGGCGAGGACGATGACCTTATAGACATACTTCCAGGTATCATAGAGCGACTCGTCGTCGGCAGTCCATTTGTGTTGGTACATGGCATTCCACAAGCCGCCGTCATACCAGTCGCCACCACGAATCGGGATGATAGCCTCATCGGTGGTGAGCGTATTATAATCATAGATACCACGGCAAGTGCCTTGGATGCCCTCGCTCTCATTGGCTCCACCTATATAATTATACAAAGACGCAACAGCATTGGTATATATCTCGGAAGCCGAACCATAGATGGCATCCTCGTCGAGCTGGTCCTTCGGGTTCTCTTTCAAACAGGAAGTGAAAGACAAGGTTGTTCCCAAGACTATCACCCAAGCCAAAAGGCAACCTATATTTTGTCGTAATCCCATCCAAAGGCGACCTATATTATATAGTAATTGATTTCGTCTCATAATCTTCATTTTAAATAGCAAGATTTGTTACTGTAAACATTTCGTTTATAAGAGAAAAACATTTGAATTCTTCACTCTTCGTTCTTCACTCTTCACTTAAAACTGTACACTTAGTCCCAAAGAGAAGGTACGATAAATCGGATAAGTTCTCTTGTCGTCGATTCCCATCGTGCTATTCACCACATAACTGTTGATCATCGGTGTCAAACCGCTGTAACTGGTGATGGTGGCGAGATTATGCACACTTGCCGAAACTCGCAGCGCCTGAACGATACCTTTCTTGATAGGAATATCGTAACCGAGCGTCAAGTTCTCGAAGTTGAGATAATCTCCCTTTTCGAGCCAGTAATCGGAAACATTCTGATCGACGATGTTCTTCTCAGGTGCTCCCTTCAAGACATTATAGTCCGGGAAACTCGACATATTGGTGTATGCCAAGCCCGTGCCGTTGAATATCTTATGCCCGAAGGCTCCGTTCATCTGCAAGGAGAGATACCAGTCCTTGTAACGAAAGCTGATATTCGAACCGAGCGTTACCTTTGGCGTAGCTTGTCCTGCGATATATCTATCTCCGCCATCGCTGAGATCGACCGTTCCATTATGATCGAGGTCTTCGATGTCGTATTTGTAATGCCCGTTGCCATCCTCAACGATGCCCTTGCAATGAGGCAGATAGAAGACTCCCAACGGTTGTCCCACTATCTGATAGACGATATTGTTGTAACCACCATGCTGACCAGCACCCGAAAGACTTCCCATCGCCGTCACATTAGCCGCAGACATCTGCATACCCTCGTACTCGCCACTCAACGAAAGGAGTTTGTTCTTCTGCCAAGCCAGGTTCATGTTGATATTCAGTTCCATATCCTTCTTTTCGATAGGCGTGAAAGAGATGCCGATTTCAAGACCTTGGTTGCTCATCGAACCGATGTTTGCCAACAACTTGTCGAAGGCGAACGGCGGAACAGGCACATCGTAGGCATAAAGCATATCGGTGGTCTTCGAATAGTAATACTCGGCGGTCAAGACCATTCGGTTGTTCCACAGTCCAAGGTCGGCACCAATGTTCCAAGTGGAACGAGTCTCCCATTTCAAGTCTGGATTGTTGTTGCGAATCATGCCCAAGGTAACCGTTGGCGAACTATTCACCGATACGATACCCGTTTGGCGCACCGTATTCATCGTGGTATAAGAAGAGATGCCGCCAAGATTGCCCGAGCGACCATAACCTGTGCGGAATTTCAGCATCCCAATCGCCTTGACATGACGGAGCCATGCCTCCTGTTTCATATCCCAAGCTAGGGAGATGGATGGGAAGAAGCCCCAAGTATGGTCATCGCCCACCATCGAAGAACCATCGCCACGCATGGAGAGGGAAAGCGAATATCTATTCAGCAGAGAATAGTCGATACCCCCCATCACGGAAGCCAAGGCTGGGTCTTCGTAGTTGCTATCCGTTCCACCGTATGGACGGGAAGCGGCAGCACCAATGCCATAATAGTAATTGTCATTGTTGGTGATACCTTTGGCGGAAGTCCAGAACCCAGTCTTGATGTCCTTCTGATACTCAGCGCCGAGCATTGCCTTCAAGGAATGGATGCCCCAACTGCGCTGATAGTTCAAGGAGACATTGCCCAGCCACTCCTCGCTCTTGAACTCGCCACGATAGAGATTGCCCTGTGCCCAAACCCAAGTAGGACAAAACTGGTTGTTCTCGTTGGAAGAATAGGAGTAAGCGCCAAAAGCTGAGAGGGTAAGATTATCTTCGAAACCTTTGGAAGCTGATTCTGATGAAGCTGATTTTGATGAGAAATCGGTTTTCGATGAATGCTTCCATATCTCGTAAGTCAACTTCAAGTGAGCGTTGAAGTTCATGTTCTTCGTATCGTTTCGCTCTTTCAGCAAAGCCCCAGGAGGATTGATTTGCGAAGCCGCTCCATTCTTCACCCAACTGCCATTCTCCCTATCATACGGATAAGTAGGATTCATGGCATCGGCAGAATAGAAGAGCATCTGCGAATCGAAGATGTCGTTGTTCTTATAGGATGAACCAAACACACCGAAGTCGCCCGTCAGTTTATCATAAAAAGCCTTCTGGGTGACATCTATCTTTGCCACTAGATTGCGATAGCCCTTGCTATGGATGATGGTGTTGTGGTCGATATAGCCGAAGGAAGCACGATAGTTGCTCCGAGGGGTACCGCCGCTGAACGCCAAGTAATGGTTTTGAATATTGCCTGTTCGGGTAATCGCCTTGTGGAAATCGGTATCATATCCCTTGTTGTTGTATTCCAAACCATACTTCTGGGCGGCAGCAATGTACTCAGCTGCATTCAGCATTTCCATACTCTTGTACATCGCCTCCACGCCATAATTGCCTTCGTAAGAAATCTGGAATCCCTTTCCTGTGCCCTTCTTGGTCTTCACCTGGATGACACCTGAAGCACCACGAGAACCATAGAGGGCGGTCTCGCTGGCATTCTTCAAAATGGTAAAACTCTCGATGTCGGCAGGATAGATGGTGGCAAGCGTAGCCACATCACTGGTTACGCCGTCGATGATGACCAAAGGGTCGTTGCCTCCCATGATAGAAGTGGTACCACGCACTCTGACGCTATTGAGCATGGCGATGCGGTCGAGACCATTGGTGGTGACATTCACACCCGCCGTCTGTCCGCTCAAGGCATCGAGGGCGTTATTGAGCACACCTTTCTTCAGGAGTTCAGGTTCCACCACACTCATCGAACCCGACAAGCGCAGGGAGTCCAAGGCATCTTGATTGGGATGGGTTAGAGAGGTTTGGGCACAAAGATTCTGGGATGCCATCATCATCGCACCCATCGCATATACTATCAGTTTAGCGTTCTGTTCCATAACTATATCTATATTAGTTTAGGTTCAAATCAATTTCGGTTGCAAATATAATAAAAAAGGCTGATACTTGTATAGAAACTTTTAAAAAAGTTATGAAAATTTTGCAGTGTCAAATATTTGTTGTACTTTTGCAGCCAGTTAGCAGAGCGCTAACGAAGGGGTGCTACCATCAATGCTTCTTGGAGGAAGAATCTGAGACAAAAATCTGAGACAAGAATCTGAGAGAAGCAAAAGATGGATGCTGAGAACATACCCATTGAACCTGGAACGGGTAATGCCGCTTAGGAACAAGGAGTAATGCCTACCGTGCCACCCGCATGATGGGCATTTGTTTTTTCACCACACCTCTTTTATTATATATACAGATTTTATAAATAAAAAGGTAAAACAAAATGAGAAAAGATTTTTTGTTTGCGACTGCACTTTTGATGGGCGTAGCGAATACAGCCTCAGCAGCCAATGACAAGTCAGGAGAACTTATCGACACATTGAAGACAAGACAGTTGCAGGAGGTTCAGGTAGTTTCCACCCGTGCAACCAAAAAGACACCTATGGCTTACACCAATATCAACAAGCAAGCCATCCAGAGCATCAACTATGGTAAGGATGTGCCTTATCTCTTGGCGCTCACTCCATCCGTCACTCTTACTTCAGACGCAGGTAACGGCATCGGTTACACCACTCTTCGTGTACGTGGTACCGACCCTAGCCGCATCAATATCACCGCCAACGGTATCCCTATGAACGACTCCGAGAGTAGCTCTCTCTACTGGGTTAACTTCGGCGACTTCGCTTCCAGCGCACAGAGCATTCAGATTCAGCGTGGTGTGGGTACCTCTACCAATGGTGCCGGTGCCTTCGGTGCCACTGTCAACATGCTGACCGACAACATCGGTGCCAAGCCATACGTAGGCATGGACTTCTCGGGCGGTAGCTACTATTCTCACAAGGAGACCGTTCGCTTCAGCACAGGTCTCATCAACGACCACTGGGGCATCCAGGGACGTTTGTCCAACATCGGCAGCAAGGGTTATCTCGACCGTGCTTCCACCAAACTGAACAGCTACTTCCTCCAGGCTGGCTACTTCAGCGACAACACCATGGTAAAGTTCATCACCTTCAATGGTCACGAGGAAACCTACCATGCCTGGAACTACACTTCCAAATATGAACAGAGCCTCTACGGTCGCCGCTACAACTCTTGTGGCGAATACTATACCGAGGATGGAAAGACGCTATATTACGATAACCAGACCGATGATTATCATTCACAGAACTATCAGTTGATTTGGAACCAGCGTCTCACCAATCTATGGAACCTCAACGCAGCCCTCCACTATACTCGTGGCGACGGTTTCTACGAGGAGTACAAGGTCAACAAGAACTTACAGGAATATGGTCTCTCTACAACCAAGTTCAAGACCGACTTGATTCGTCGCAAGCAGATGGGTAACGACTTCTATGGTGCCATTGCATCTGTCAACTTCGACAACAAGAGCAACCTCACTGCCAACATCGGTGGCGGCTGGAACAAGTATGACGGCGACCACTACGGCAACGTGCTTTGGGTCAAGAAGAACGCCGACGTTGAGGTTACCCCAAACTTCGAGTACTATCGCAACAACGCCAAGAAAGAAGATTTCAACATCTATGGCAAGGTGAACTACACCTTCGTGGATGGTCTGAGCGCATACGTTGACTTGCAGTACCGCAACGTTTGCTACAAGATGCAGAATCCATCAGACTATTACTTGGGCAAGGACTTCACTTCCGCTTACATCATCAACGAGAAGTTCAACTTCTTCAATCCTAAGTTTGGTTTGAACTACGACATCACCGACAACCACAAGGTATATGTATCTTACGCCATCTCCCACAAGGAGCCTGTGCGCAACAACTACGAGAACGACTTCGCTGCCGGCAACAAGATGCCAAAGGCTGAGCGCCTGAACGACTTGGAGGCTGGTTACCAGTTCCATAGCAGCAAGTTCTCTGCAGGTGCCAACTTCTACTACATGAACTACAAGGACCAGTTTGTGTTGACAGGCGAGTTGGATAACATCGGCGAGGCTGTGACCCGCAACCTCGACAAGAGTTATCGTCTCGGTGTTGAGTTGACAGCAGCATGGAAGCCAGTGGATTGGTTCCAGTGGGATGCCAACGCCACCTGGTCAAGAAACCGTGTGAAGGACATCGCCGTAACCTTGGAAGATGGCGAGACTACTTACACCATCGAAGGCGAGACCCCATTGAGCTTCTCTCCAGACTTCATCTTCAACAACATCTTCACCTTCCAATACGCTGGTTTCAAGGCTAGCATCCAGAGCCAATACATCAGCGACCAGTACTTGACCAACACAGGTTTCAAGACGATGGAGTGCAACGACAAGTGGAACGATGACTACGAGCCAGTGGGCAACACCACTTACGAGACCTTGATGTTGAAGCACCACTTCAACACCAACCTCGACCTGAGCTATCACTTCTCCTTGAAGAAGATTGGCATGAAGGACGCCACCATCGGCGTAACCCTCTACAACATCTTTGATGCGAAGTACGACAACAATGGTTGGGCTGCTCCACAGTATCGCGTAGTTGACGGCAAGTTGACAGCAGTGAACACCTGGGGCAACCGCGACTACCAGGCTGCTGGTTTCGCACCATCAGCTCCATTCAACTGGATGGCTCATCTGTCAATCAATTTCTAAGTTTATGGCATTAGATATCATCACTACGGTACTCGGCTTGATTTACATCTTGCTCGAGTACCGTGCAAGTATTTATCTCTGGTTGGTAGGTATCCTGATGCCTGCCCTCGACATCATGCTCTATTGGCAACATGGGCTTTACGGCGATGCGGGAATGGCGGTTTACTACACCCTGGCAGCTATCTATGGTTTTGCCATTTGGAAGTTTGGCAAGAAGCACGACCAGGAAGGAAAGAGAGAGATGCCCATCACCCACATGCGGAAGAAGCTCTACCTACCTACCCTCGTCTTCTTCCTTGCAGCTTGGGGCATCACCTATTATGTATTGGTGACTTTCACCAACTCCACCGTACCAGTATTGGATGGCTTTACCAATGCCTTGAGCTTTGTAGGTCTGTGGGCATTGGCTCGCAAGTACATCGAGCAATGGTTCTTCTGGATCATCGTCGATACCGTCTGCTGCTATCTCTACGTAGGCAAGGGCATCCCTTTCAAGGCAGGACTTTATGGCCTCTACGTCATCATAGCCATCGCCGGATATTGGAAGTGGAAAAAGATGATGAAGGTGAACGCCATGGAATCATAAAAGATGAAAGACGATGAATAGACAAAATAAAGATGAATAAAAGATGATGAAACTATAATACGGAAAAAGGAAGTCAAAGCAAATACAAACTTGCTCGACTTCCTTTTATTTCATTTATATAAATCAGAACCACTATACCAAGGTTCCGCACTTATTCCATACTTCAACTATTCAAAATCCAAATAGTTTTCTATTTTTTTATTTTTAGTCCACTTTCGATGCTAGCCAACTCATCAAAGAACTCCGCATCAATCTTCAAGCGTTGCTCCACCTTCGTACAGCTATGGATAACCGTACTATGATCACGATTGCCAATGAGTTTGCCCACTCTAGAAGCAGGCATCTTGATAAGTTTTTGTGCCAAATACATAGCCACCTGACGCGCCTCCACATATTCTCGCTTACGGCTCTTGCTGTTAACGGCAGCTACAGTCACCTTATAGTGACCACAAACAGCCTCGACGATCTCATCCAAAGTAAGCACCTTGTTACTTTCCTCCACCTTGACAGCACGTTTGATAACACGCTCCGCCAACTGGATGTCGATACTGCTCTTATAAACGATACTATATGCTAGCAAGCCATTGATGGCACCTTGCAAGTCACGCACACTTCCATTACAGGTCTGAGCGATGTAAGACACCACATCCTTTGGAATCTTAAGTCCATCATTACGAACCTTATTGCTCACAATATCCACACACAATTCCACGTCTGGCTTCTCCAACTCTGCCACCAAGCCACAAGAGAAACGAGTAATCAAGCGGTCTGGCATATCCTTCAACTCCACTGGAGGACGATCACTCGCCAAGATGATACGCTTTCCATTACGGAACAAGTGGTTGAAGATATGGAAGAAAGTATTCAACGTCTTCGCCTTGCCTGCCCAATCCTGCACATCATCCACGATGAGAATATCTATCGACTGGTAGAAATTGATGAAATCATTGCTGGCATTGTGAAGCACAGCATCCGTATATTGGGTTTGGAACAAACGAGCACTCACGTAAAGCACGCGCTTCTGAGGGAAAAGCTCTTTAGCCCTTACACCAATGGCATTCACCAAATGGGTCTTTCCACTACCAGACGGTCCATACACGAACATTGGGTTAAACTGGGTGGTGTTAGGATGCTCCGCAATAGACAATCCCACAGAACGAGGTAACTTATTACTTTCACCTTCTACATAATTAGCGAAAGTAAGTTTTGGGTCGAGCTGAGTGTCAATGTCTTCTTGTTGTGCATCCGTTGGGAATCCTTGAGTTTGCTGAACCTGAGTGGCTGAGGCCTGTTGCTCTGCCACATTTGCTTCGCTACTGTCCATTCCACCATTTTGTGCCTGTCGGTCTTTATCGCTGACAACACGATAAGTAAGCCGAATACCATCACCAAAGTTACGATGCAAAACCTTGCTAAGCAAGCCAACGTAGTTTTGTTCCAAGTACTCATATACAAATGGACTTGGAACTTGAACCAATAAAGTCTTCGTCGAGGGTTTATACGATTCAAAGACTATTGGTCTAAACCATGTATTATATTGCTGCTCCGAAACATTATCTTTTATAAGCAAAAGGCTATTGTCCCAAAGAGCTTTTGGACTTGCTAACATTGACACCTAATTTAATATATATAGTTATTTCTTTATTTTTTAGTTTTTGATTGTCGCACCAATACCTTTGATGGGCTAATCGAGTGCAAAATTACAAAAAAATATGGAGACTAACAAATCACCCTATTTATAATATTTTAATACTAGCCATACAACTCGTTAATAATCAATAGTTTAACAAAGTTATCCACAATTACATTTTAGATACAGTGAAACATTTTTGAAACACCTCAAAGCCGCTAAGAGCCAACAAGTTCCGAAGCGACTTTGGGGCGTGAAACATAGCTTGCACTATTTAGACAAATTTTATTTTGCTAATTTCTTCAATTCTGTAATTATATAGCCATCACGACTTCTTATTTATCTTTCTTACCAAAGACAGAGAAGTGGACATAGCGCTTAGGATGAGCCTTCAAGTCGATGACCAATGAGTCGGCATGCGACATCGTGGAAGTCAAGTTGTCATAAAGCTTGGTATCGTTCATCAGTAAGCCAAGGCTTCCCTTGCCACTGTTCAACTGCTCTGTGAATTTCTGTGCTCCCTCCAATGTGGCGTTCACTCTATCCAAAGTACCCTGCACATCGAGACTTGCCAAATTAGAGGTCAAGCGATGGGTATTGTCAAGCACGCCGTTTGCCTTGCCTATCATACCAGGTACTTGCTTGTTCAGCCCTGCCATCAACGTGTTCAGTTCACGAGTAGAAACTGTGAGGTTGTTGGTGATAGTCTCCACATTGTGAAGAGAAGCAGCCAAGGCTGGGTCTGCCAAGAGCGCATTGACGCTGGTCAAGATAGAGTCTATCTTTGGCAACATTTTTTCCACCACAGGAACCAAATCAGCGGCCTTTCCCATGATACCATCATTCACTGCACCAGGAATGATGCCGCCCGGCTCTATGCGCTGGCGAGGATTGTTAGCCAAGAGCAAGTTCACCTGCAGGTTGCCCATCAAGTCTTTCACAATCTCAGCCTTACTTCCTTCGGGAATTCTCAAATCCTTCACAATGTCGCACTTCACCTTGATAGGACCGCTACCAGAATAGTCGAAATCTACACCATCCACGGTTCCCACCTTATATCCGTCGGCATAAATAGGTGTGGAAGCGCCCAAGCCCTGTATGTCGTTGAACGTCATATAATAGGCGTTATTGGTAGAAAACAGATTGATGCCTTTCAGAAAGTTAATTCCGAAATACATTACCAAAATACCAACGATAGCTACCAACGCTATCTTTATCTCCTTTGTAAATTTCATCTTTATCTATTTTTGTTTTGCTTAAATTCTCGAATCGCTTGGTTTACATCATATTTTTGTCCATTCTTGAAGGCGATGATAAATGCCTCCGGGAATTTATCGAGCAAGCTCTTGCGCAATCGATACACCTCATTATAGTTGGTTGATTCGCCCATGGTGTATTTTACCAGTCCGCCTTCCTGGAAAGAGTCATAGTCTGTCTCTCCCTTGAAGTGGGAATCACCTTTGCGCAGGGTTCTGCTACTTACAAATATCTGAAGCTTAAACACTGGAGCATCTTTGGGCGCCTGCGCTTTCTTTGAGACTTGCGAATCCTTTTGAGCCTGCACCTTTGGGGAGACTTGCGTATTCCTCTGTACCGTTTCCACCTTCTTTGTGTTGTCACGCTTATTGTCTGCATCGGAAAAAGCATCCGGCACAATCTTTGGTATATTTGACTCCTCACGATCCGAAGCTCGGTAAGGCACAGAGACCGACTTGTCGTACTTATTCTTATATTTGGCAAAAGCCTCATAAATACCCTTGGCGATGTCATCCACCCTGTTGTCATCATTGAGCAGATTTTCCTCATCGGGAGTGGTGATAAAGCCTAGCTCTATCAAGCAGCTGGGCATCGACGTTTCCCTAAGCACCAAGAATCCTGCCTGATGCACTCCCTTGTCAGGGCGGTTGGCACCATCGCAGACACTACGCTGTATCATGCGAGCCAACTCCACGCTACGCTCCATGTTCTTACCCTGGATAAACTCAAAGATGATGTAACTCTCCGACGACTTCGGGTCGAATCCTTGATATGTCTGCTGATAGCCTTTCTCCATCGAAATCACGGAGTTTTCTCGCATAGCCACGTCCAGGTTATCCTTGGCTCGGTGCATACCGAGTGTGTAAGTCTCAAATCCACGTGCTATCTTACCAGCAGGCAAAGCATTGGTATGCACGGAGATAAAAAGGTCAGCCCCTGCACGGTTGGCGATGTTTGCGCGTTCATGGAGCGGGACAAACACATCTGTTTTTCGAGTGTATATCACCCTCACCTCCGGAAGATTTTGCTCCACATATTTACCGAAGCGCAAAGCTACAGCCAGATTGATATTCTTTTCCTTGGAAATGGCACCTAGCGCTCCTGCGTCATGACCACCATGTCCTGCATCGATAACGAGCGTGAAGCGCTTATTGGCAGCTAACGAAGTCATTGCCAACATACACAAAACGGTCAATATCAGTGTTATTTTCTTACACATACTTTCTGATGATTTTGCAAAATTACTACTTTATTATCAGAAAACCTAATTATTGCTATAAGTTTTATCATTTGTTAATATTACCTCTACACCAGCGCCATCGCTATCTGCCCCCATCGGGGGATTTACCTTCGTGATAGATAGTTGCACCTTGGTTAAGGCGGGGAATACAGCAAAAAGCTTCTTGCCTATCCTACCTGCCAAATGCTCCAAGAGACGGCTGGGGATATCCATCTCCTGCTTTAGCAGTTCATACACCTCGGCATAATTGATGGTACCGTCCAGCTCATCCGTCTGCATGGACAAAGAAAAATCATAATCCAACACCAGGTTTACGAGATAATCATTGCCTACCCCTCTCTCCTGTTCCAACACGCCATGAAAGGCATGGAAACGCACGTTCTTCAGAAAGATCTTACTCTCCTGCAACATTTGTCTCCGCCTCCTTTTCTGCGAAATGTTCATCATTGAGATACTTTTTGAGCGCGCGTTCCACGCCCACTCTCCAGGTATTCAGGGTTTCAGAGGTCAACTGCAACTGGTCAACCAACTTGATGACGTGGGCTATCGGCATACGATAGCGCAACACTCCGGAAATCAACTTGGCATAGTTCCAATACTCAGGATTAAACTTTTCGCTCAATCCCTCGACCGTAATCTTATAGCCTCGCTTATTGACAAACTGGAAGTCGTAACGCTTCTGTCCCTCACCCAGCACAGTCTTGATAATCTTGCCCTTGGTCACAGACTTAGGTAGCATGATGCCTTCGTCTTCATCTTGCAGTCCTGTAAATATTTCGTAAGGATGTCCATTGAGCAACCCTACCAGAGCCACCCATTTTTCCTTGTTATTCTGGTACCTCACCACATCGCACTCCAACTCTCTTGGGCGAACCTCCACCACCTTAGGCGTAAAGAGGGCATCATGAGTCTCCGTTGAAAGAAGCTGAATCAACGGTTCATGGAGTCCATTCCAATCTACACCTTGGCCATCAAATCGCTCATGGAGAGCAGCCAAGTTGGCTTTCAAGTCATTCACGAGAGCTTGACAAGCCTCATCGAAAGTCATATTTTCTGTATAATTCATATCAAACGTTTAATAATCAGCTGCAAAATTAAAACAATATTTCTAAAATCCGAAACGTTTGGGGATATATTTCCATAAAAATACGACAGAAAGGCTATAAAATGCCTAAAAATACCCAAGAAGGCGATTCTTTTTGGAAAACTTTCTGTAACTTTGCAAATGTAATTGTTCAAATACAAAACATTTATAATCAAGGTATATTTATAAAAAATAAGATATGGAATCAATCAAAAACAGAACATCCATCCGCAAATATGCGAATAGAGAAGTTTCAGAGGATTTATTAAATCGTTTGCTAGAGGAGGCTGAACGCACTCCGACCATGGGCAATCTCCAGCTCTATAGTGTCGTAGTAACAAGAAGCGAAGAGGGCAAGAAAGCTTTGGCTCCCGCCCACTTCAACCAGCCGATGGTTACCAATGCCCCCGTAGTGCTCACCATCTGCGCCGACTATCGCCGCACCACCCTTTGGGCTGAGCAGCGAAAGGCTCACCCTGGCTATGACAACATCCTATCCTTTATGAACGCTGCCACCGATGCCCTCCTCTTCACACAGACCTTTACAAACCTGGCTGAAGAAGCTGGTCTTGGCACCTGTTTTCTGGGCACTACGGTCTATATGCCCAAAATGATTATCGACACCTTGAAGCTTCCTAAGCTTGTGATGCCTGTAGCCACTCTTACCATCGGATGGCCAGACGAACAACCAGCCAAGAGCGACCGACTGCCATTGCGTAGCATCGCTCACAACGAACATTTCGAGGATTACACCCCAGAAAAGATTGACGACTTCTACGCTGAGAAAGAAGCACTCGAAGAAAACAAGGAGTTCGTGCGCATCAACAACGTAGAAACTCTTGCACAGGTATTCACCGACATCCGTTACACCAAGAAGGATTGCGAGGCGATGAGCGAAGGATTCCTAGAGGCTCTGAGACAGCAAGGATTCTTAGATTAGAAATCAAAACTATCGACGAAATAACATAAAAGCGCATCAGCAGAAAACAACTTGCTGATGCGTTTTTTATGATGATGAATCGAGACTCTTATTCCACTACTATAGGCTTGTACTTAGGTACCAATGCCTTCATAATGCACCAACCTACGAGGTAAGCCACACTACAGATGCAGAATACAATCATATAGGCACCTGGCTTGCCATCGAAGCCCATAAACGAGAAGGCAGAGCCCTGTCCCTCAGCGTATGTGAAGAGCATACCAGAACCCTTGTTGATGAGGAACGAGCCTACGCCACCTGCCATCGCACCGATACCTGTGATGGTGGCAACGGTTGACTTAGGGAACATATCACCAATGGTGGAATATAAGTTGGCAGACCAAGCCTGGTGACCTGCGCCGAGCAAACCAATGATGATGGCTGGCCACCATGCACTGATTTCACCCATAGGCTGGGCTATCAAACCGAGCAATGGGAAGCAAGCGAATATCAACATCGCACGCATTCTGCCGATGTATGGGTTCATTCCCTTCTTATCCACAAAGTAAGTTGGCAAATATCCACCACCGATGCTCAATACGGTTACGATGGCATAGAGGGTAAAGATGAGGGCGATGCCCATTGGTGAGTCTGAAGAATAGCCATACTGATCGGAGAAGTAAGCTGGCGCCCAGAAGAGGAAGAACCACCATACACCATCGGTCATCAACTTACCAACGATGAACGACCATGTCTGGCGGAATGTGAAGCACTTCAAGAAGCCAATAGTCTTTTCCTCGGTCTCAGGCTCAGCAGCACCAGAATTCTCGGCTTTCTCAGCCTCAGCCTGCTCAGCCTCCACTTTCTCCAAGTCTTCATCCTGTTCAATGTAAGTAAGCTCGGCCTTATTTACGTGCTTGCTCTTGGATGGTTTTTCATAGAGCCACATCCAAAGCCCCATCCATACATAACCGAGCACACCGATGATGATGAAAGCCCACTCCCAACCCATGTAGCGAGCCAACAATGGGATGGTGGCTGGAGCAGCCAAAGCTCCTACAGAAGCACCACTGTTGAAGATGGCGGTAGAGAAGGCACGGTCTTTCTTTGGGAAGTACTCTGCTGTTACCTTGATGGCAGCAGGGAAGTTACCAGCCTCACCCACAGCGAGAATCAAACGGCAAGAGAGGAACAGCCATACACTGATGGTGGCGATGGCAACGGCGGCATCGCTACCAGCCTGTACCAGTCGAAGTGCCTCGATGCTGTCGTAACCTTCAATCTGCATGGCCACCCATCCGCAACCTGCGTGCATCACGGCACCAGTTGACCATACGAAGATGGCGATGAGATAACCTTTCTTGGTTCCCATCCAATCGACGAACTTACCAGCGAAGAGGTTGGCGATGGCGTAGAAGATGGAGAAAAGACCCGTAATCGTACCATAGTCATCATCGGTCCAGTGGAATTCTGGAGCGATAAAATCTTTCCATGTCAAAGACAGAACCTGACGATCCATGTAGTTGACGGTGGTTGCAATGAAAAGCAACGCACAGATAACCCAACGGAAGTTGGACATTTTGCTTGTTTTAATAGGACTCATTTGTTATTTGTTTTTAAGCGTTTATATTTCTTTTTAAATTAGACATAGAAAAGAGACGGCAAAAGAGATGCCCAAAGAGACGGCAAAAGAAACGGTAAAGCCTGGCTTGTATCAGCAAGCCAGGTTCACCTTATTATATATAGGGAATCTTATTCAAAGATTGTATATTGGCGTCTTTTTTCAAGATTTCATATAGGTATCTTATTCCAAGTCAGGAATCTTAACTACCTGCATGTCGTTGTAGATAAGGTTCTCACCAGCCATACCCCAAATGAAAGTATAGTTGCTGGTACCTGCTGCGCAGTGGATAGACCACTCAGGAGCGATGACTGCCTGTTCGTTGTTCAACCAGATAGGACGTGTTTCCTGTGGCTCGCCCATCACATGGAGAATCTTCTGACCCTCAGGAACGTTGTAGTAGAGGTAAGTCTCCATACGGCGAAGGTGGGTATGAGCTGGCATTGTGTTCCAAACAGAACCTTCCTTCAACTCAGTTACTCCCATCTGCAACTGACAAGTGCGAATACCGGCTACACCGTCGATAATCAACTGGTGGATTACTCGGTCGTTGCTCTCCTTTAAGCTACCAGCCTTGATGTTGTTGGCATCCTTCAAGGTAACCTTCTTGGTAGGGAATGTCTGGTGAGCGCAAGCACTGTTCATATAGAACTTAGCTGGCTTGTTGGCATCCTTGCTGCTCATCTCGATGTTCTTGGC
>DBLF01000099.1:23965-26360 GCA_002297965.1 Candidatus Segatella papionis | reverse complement strand
TCTGCCTTTATGTATGGTCACGATGACATCAACATCGTATATGCTGATGCACTCGTTAAGCATCCTGAGGTGCATGATGGTCAATATGAGGTATTAGTGGCAAATCCTCCTTATGCGGTATCTGGTTTCTTGGATACTTTGACGGAAGAGCAACGCAAACAGTACACTTTGTATAATGACAGTGTGAACACAGACAAGAACAATGTGATCGAGGCTTTCTTTATTGAGCGTGCAGCGCAATTGATGAAGACAGGTGGTGTGGCTGGTATCATCTTACCTGTTTCTGTATTGAATAGAAATGGCATTCATGCACATGCTCGTGAGATAATCTTGCAAAACTTTGACATTGTGGCTTTGGCTGAGTTTGGAAGTGGAACGTTTGGACAGACAGGTACAAATACCGTTACGATGTTCTTGCGTCGTAAAGAGACGAATACACCTGATGCAGAGCATTTTAAGAATAGGGTGAATAGTTGGTTTGCTCAGCGAGAAGAGACAAATGCCGTTTATCAAGACGAGCATTTGTTGGGTGCTTACTGTAGTCATTGCGATTATCAGTTGGAAGACTATAAGGCTTTTATTGGTGGTATGATTAACGATAGTTTCTTGAAAACAGAAACTGTCCAGGCTTACTATGCTTCTTTCTTTGGAAATCAGAGGAACGCCATGAAGGATGTTTGTGATAAGGCTAAAGCCATTAGAAATAAATTTTTGTCTCGTTCTAAGACGAGACAATTTAAGGAAATGTCTTTGGAAGAGCAAAATCAAATCAAGGAGCAAGCTTTCTTGAATTTCGTTACAGCCATAGAGAAAGAAAAGGTGTACTATTTCGTCTTGGCTAATACTGTGTCTCAACCAGTGTTGCTTATCAAGTCGCCAACTTCCAATGCTGATATAAAGAAGTTCTTGGGATATGGATGGAGTGGTAGTAAAGGCAATGAGGGTATCCAATACTTGAATGTAGCTAAGGTCCAGACAGGGGATGAAGACGAAGATGGAGAAGAAAATGATGATACAATGGAGCAGATTCGTGGTATCAGCAATATTCAGACCCCATTGTTTAATCCTGCAAATCTTGCCGATGATGACAAGATAAATACGCTCGTTCGTAAGAATTTTATGGGAGAGAAATTTGCTATTCCTGAGAGCCTGGCATCTTATGTTACTAAAGGAAGATTGGTAGATATGCTTGACTTCTCTCGTACATCGTTTACAAAAGAATTTAAGACAAGTATTTCTTCCATAGAAAAGTTTGATTCCCTGTATCCATTAGCTAAAATGGGGAGTTTGATAGTTGGAAATCCACAGTATGGAGCTAATGAAAAAGCGATAGAAGGTAATCCACAGTCTGATTATAGATATATTCGCATAACGGATATCAATGAGGATGGCACTTTAAATGATGATTGGAAAACTGCTTCAACAGTAGAACTGCAATATATATTGGAGGAAGGGGACATTCTTTTTGCTCGTTCGGGTGCGACGGCAGGAAAAGCTTTCTATTATAAGAATACTTATGGAAAGGCTTTGTATGCTGGTTATTTGATTAGATTTAAATTTGATAAGAGTAAGGTGTTACCTTTGTATGTCTATAATGTTTTATGTTCCGATGTTTACAAGGATTGGGTGAATAAAACGAAGGGTGGTACTGCACGACAGAATATAAATTCACAGCAGTATTGTTCTTTTGAATTACCTTTGCCTCCAATGGATATACAGAAGAAAATTGTAGAAGAGTGTGAGACGATAGAGAAAGAACGAGATGAACTGGCAAAACGAATTTCTTTGATTGGTAAAGAGAAAGAGAAAATTTTAGCAGAGGCACAAAGTAAAGCTGATAAGACTATTAGGTTGGATGCTGCTGGCTTTAATGTTTCTATAGGTCGCCGTATCTTGAAAAATGAGATTGTAGAAAATGGTATGTTTGATATCTATAGTGCAAATGTATATGAGCCTTTTGGTAAAACAAACCATTCCATATTATTTGATTTCACTGTGCCATCAGTGTTGTGGGGCATAGATGGAGATTGGATGGTGGACTTTATTGATAAAGATATTCGTTTCTGTCCGACAGACCATTGTGGTGTAATTCGAGTATTGGATGAAAGCGTCGTTTTGCCTTATTACTTGGTGTATCCTTTGCAAAAAGAAGGTGAAAGGTTACGTTTCTCAAGAGCTAATAGAGCTTCAACTGAACGCATAAGGTCTTTGGCTTTGCAAGTTCCTTCATTGGAAGTGCAGAAAGAAGTCGTGGAAAAGTTACGCAAGTATGATGCAGAAATAGCAAATGCCAAGCAACAAATAGCTTCTGCTCCTTCTCGCAAGCAAGCCATCTTGGACAAATATTTAAAGTAATAAGCGACAAGCGATATACTTCATGATACCAATTTTTCAG
>DBLF01000099.1:22421-23940 GCA_002297965.1 Candidatus Segatella papionis | reverse complement strand
CTGAAAAATTGGTATCATGAAGATTATTTCTTAATATAAAGTATTAGCTTTGTCGCATAAACAAAGAATGTTATGGACTCAATAAAAATACAAGGATATAAGTCATTCAAGAACTTGTCGGTTCAACTGCATCCCATCAATCTCTTGATAGGTGCCAATGGAGCTGGCAAGAGCAACTTCTTGTCTCTTTTCGAGATGTTGGGCAACATCTACGAGAAGAGAATGGGGGTGTATGTAGCTCAGGTAGGTGGAGTGGATAAGTTGCTCTACCAAGGCAGGAAAGTGACAGAGAATATCGACTTGGAATTAAAACAAGCCAATAATTTCTACCAACTCTCCTTGATGGAGTCGGACGGTAAGTTGATAATACAAAACGAAGCGGTTGGCTATAGTGATGCCCCAGCAAAGTTTGAAAGCGTGAACATCAATCAGTATGCCGACGAATCACGTTTGAAAGAGTATGTGGGCAATAAATCGGGCGATTATTTGAATGAGTATATCTCCCAGATTCGCAAGTTTCATTTCCACGATACAGGTCGTCGTTCACCATTCACGGCAGATAGTCATATCGTGAACGATGCTTATCGCATGTATGAGCATGGTGAGAACTTGGCGGCTATCCTCTATCGTATTCAGCGAGAGAAGCCGATGGCTTACAAGCGAATCATCCGTGTGATTCAGAGCGTGGCACCTTATTTCTCTGACTTCTATTTCCAACCAACGGAAGCGGATATGGTTCGTTTGCAATGGCAGGATAAGTATAGTTCCATGATTTATGGACCTACGGATTTATCGGATGGTACCATCCGCTTTATCGCCTTGACCGTTCTCTTTATGCAACCTTGGTTGCCACGAGTCATCATCATTGATGAGCCAGAGCTTGGCTTGCATCCTGTGGCAATCGAGAAATTAACTGGCTTGATAAAGATGGCTGCACAAAAGGGAACGCAAGTTATCATTGCTACTCAGAGTGCTGAACTCATCAGCAACTTCGAGCCAGAGGATGTGTTGACGGTGAATCAAAACGAAGAGGGAACAACCATCCTGCGTTTGAATCGTGAGGACTTGGAGCGATGGCTGGATGAATATACTCTTGGTGATTTGTGGAAGCAGAATATATTGAAAGGAGGACAGCCACGATGAAACGAGTGATTATTATTTGTGAAGGACCTACCGAGCAAGAGTTTTGTCTGGAAGTCTTAAGTGAGGAGTTAGTGAAATATGATGTTTATGTTGAGGCACCGCTTATCAAGCATTCCCATGGTGGCATTGTGGCTTGGGATGTTATCAAGAGGCAAATTTTGAAGCATCTTCAAGAAGGAAATGTCTATGTCAGCATGTTGGTGGATTATTATGGCATCAAAGACCAATTTGATTTCCCAGGTTGGGAAGTATCCAAGAGCATTGCGGACAAAGCGGAGCGTATCCATTTCTTGGTAGGTAAAATGGCTGAGGATATTCCTGAGCAATATCGCTATCGCTTTATTCCATACATTCAGCTCCATGAGTTTGAAGGTTT
>DBLF01000099.1:20395-22340 GCA_002297965.1 Candidatus Segatella papionis | reverse complement strand
CTTTGCAGAGTACTGCTGAGGCTTTCGAAAATCCAGAAATGATAAACAATAGCCCTGCTACTGCTCCTTCAAAGCGTTTGATAGAGGCAATCCCAGATTATAATAAGGTGATATTTGGAAATTGTGTGGCAATGGATATTGGCTTGAAGAAGATTCGTAAGAAATGTCCCTTGTTTAATGAATGGGTAGAGAATTTGTTGAAATAATACTGAATTTTCTAGACACTGTCTGGAATATTCGAATTATTCAGACACTGTCTGACAAATTATAAACTGATTAATAGATAATGGAAAGATATATAGGTCGCCCTACTTCCAACGAGGGAAGAGGGGAGAATGAAATCGGTACTTACGATTTCTTGGATAAGTTGGGGATTGCGTATGAGACGGTTTGTCATCCTGCGGCTTTTACGATGGAGCAATGCCAGGAGGTACAGGGCATGATAGGGGAGGAGGCTCCCATCTGTAAGAACTTGTTTCTCTGCAATCGACAGCAGACACAGTTCTATCTGTTGATGTTGCCAGGAGACAAGCATTTCAAGACGAAGTTTTTGTCGGCAGAGTTGGGATGTGCCCGATTGTCGTTTGCCGACGAACAGCACATGGTCGATTTGCTTGGAATCCATTCAGGTGCAGTATCCCCGATGGGGTTGATGAATGACAAGGACAACCTTGAAACTTTGCCTCCAAGACCTATTGGAGAAGTTTGTGCCAGCTACAGGACATGAATTTCGAGAGGTTACGTTGAAAACGGAGGATTAGACGAAAATGGGTATTCATAATTTGCTAGTCTCACAAAAAATGAGTAGCTTTGCATTCTGATAAAGTATGGTTCATGCATTATATAATAATTTGACCAATGATAACAAAGATAAGATTACAGAACTGGAAGAGCTTCAAAGACTCTTCGCTCTATATAGACTCGTTGGGAATCCTCATCGGAACCAATGCCAGCGGCAAGTCGAATGTGCTTGATGCGTTCGCCTTCTTGCGTGCTGTGGCTGAAGGCAAAGGTTTGCTTGATGCTATTCAGACCGTAAGAGGTGGGGAAGATTGGATTATTCGTCGTGGCGAGAATGAATTCTGCCTGAGTGTGGATATAGAAGATAATGGTTGTGAATATACCATTGACTTGAGAGTGAAAAAACAGGACGCTACATTTAGCTATGGGCTCTGTGAAATCCATCGTAAGGATGCGGAAGAAGACGTTGTGCCGGGTAAGTTCGTAGATAGTGTTCGCAACATCAATTGGGTGGTTTATGGAGTACAGGCTGCTTTGGATTTTCTTTCAATGATATATTCTCATTTGCGCAATGTCTTTATCTTAGACCCAGTTCCGGCAAAAATGCGTGATTATTGTAAAGTATCAAAGGAACTTAAACCTGATGGGAGTAATGTGGCTGGTGTGCTTTGCGCATTGCCTTCAGAGGAGAAAGATAAGGTGGAGGCAAGTTTGTCAAGCTATGTCCGTCCGCTTCCAGAGCGTGATATTAATAAAGTGATGGCGGTGCCTGTTGGGCTAAATAAATCGGATGCCATGCTGTATTGTTATGAGGATTGGAATCCTGAGCAACCTGTTGATGCAAGAGGAATGAGCGATGGCACTTTGCGCTTTACGGCTATTGTTGTTGCCTTGTTGACAGCCAAACCCCATAGTTTGTTGCTTATCGAGGAGGTGGATAATGGACTTCATCCGTCTCGTGCAAAGGAATTGGTAGATATGCTCAAACAGTTGTCTCGTCAACGAGAGGTAGATGTGCTTTGCACTACTCATAACCCTGTGCTCCTTGATGAGTTGGGCAATAAGATGGTGCCATTTATCAGTTATGTCACTCGTGACGAAATGGGAAATAGTCATGTCAATCTTTTGGAGGATAAAGAGAATCTTGCCAAGTTGATGGCTTCGGGAAGTATCGGTCGTATGATGGTAAATGATAAGCTATGAA
>DBLF01000099.1:6730-20300 GCA_002297965.1 Candidatus Segatella papionis | reverse complement strand
ATCATAGAGACTGGTAATCATATAGCTCATTCTTCTGGTGACAGAAAATTTCTTGGGGAGGAGTTCGCACAGATTATGATAGACTCTGCCGATGAAAATTCTCCTTGGGCTGCTTTTACGGAACAAAGCAATTTGTGGAATCCTGAGAACTTGAAAAAGTTAGCAGAAAAATGGAAAGAGACGGTTATTGGTGGTCAAGCTTTAGGAGATGCTTCGATTGTGGAAGTAGTACAATTTTATACCGATTTGGGATATGAAGTGGAGATTTTTACTGGTGACGAAGGTTTGAAAGCATACGAGCCAACAGTTGAAGTTCCAAGAAGAAGACGAAAATAATACAGAAAATAGATATGAAACAGACAAAATGGATGATGTTCATTGCCTTCGTGTTGCTGACAATGAACTGTCATGTGGCGCAAGCCAAGGGTGAGAAGCAACAGAGTAAGCAAGAGCTCAAGCAAAACAAGAAAGAACTCAAGCAGAGTAAGAGCAAAGGCCAGAAAATGGTGGCGGATGCCAGCATTCTCTCTGCCCCTCTCTATGGCAAGACCATCAATGTGATAGGGGATAGCTATGTGAAGAACCATCGTCGTCCTTACGAGGAGGCTTGGCACTATCTTGTGGCTGAGAAGTATAAGATGAACTATCGCAACTATGGGCGCAATGGACGTTGCCTTGTCTTCGACCGCAGAGCCGAGAATTGGGGCGAGCCGATGCTGGAGTATTACAAGGAGATGAATGACTCCGCCGACTATGTATTGGTGATAGGTGGTCACAACGATGCCGACTATATCGGTCGTGGCAAGGGAACCATCCTGCAATTTGAGGTCGGACTGGATAGCCTCTGCCGTGGCTTGATAGCGAAATACCCTACGGCTAAGTTGGCTTTCGTCACCCCATGGCGTGTGCCGAGAGCGGGATTCAATGAGGTGATTGCTACGATGGTAAAGGTGTGTGGCAAGTATTCCATCCCTGTATTCAATGCCGCCGAGCGTTCGGGCATCTACGTTTGGGATGAGGCTTTCCGAAAAATCTATTTTCAGGGACCTAACGATACCGCCCATCTCAATGCCAAGGGTCATCAGTTGTTCTTCCGTAAGGGAGAGACCTTCCTCTTGGGATTGTAATTGAGATTATCTCAATGCAAGCACTCTGCTGAGAATTAGTTTCTTGTACTCCTTCTTCATGCCTTCGGGCAAGAAGGAGGCATCTATCAGGTCGAGCCATTTTACGATGCTTCGGCGGAACTTCTTGGCAATGTTTGCGATGACTTTTTCGGTAAGTCCAGAGGCAGTCATGACCTTGATGAAGTCACTCTTCTGTATCTTTCTCTTCTTGCCATTGAGTGTCAAGGCCAATTCCTCGGTGTCTTCGGGCATTACAATCTTTGTGCAAAGAAGGTCGTATGCAGGGGTGAGCGCATAGCCTAACTTGCGGTTGTTGTAGAGCGAAAAATTCTTGAGATGCATATCGGCATTGCCTGTAATCCATGAGAAGATGACCACCTCCCAATAGTTGATGAGGTCTAATTGCGAGAAGGAAGAATACTTCTTGATAAGTTTGGCTATCTGTTCGTATGAGCCTTTATACTTATATTCTGTAAGGCGTTCTGACAATTGGCACATATCTTCCATAGGGACTTTCTCGCCATTGTCCATACGGTCAATGCGTCGGGTGATGTAGCAAAGTTCACCATCAGCAAAACGTATCAAGCCGTGGGGTACCACTGTAATCTTTGCCGCTTCGGCAAGATGCATCGTCAAATCTTCGATTTCCGGAAGACAACGATAGCGGTCGGTTTGAGGTTTGAGAATATATTTGCCCCATAATCCGACGATGGTAAAACGAGATGGCTCGTTCTTGCCACCGGGATTGACATCAAGCGACAGCTTGGCTTGCACACCAGTCAGGGTGGTTTGGCTGCGCACTACTTGTTTGGCCAAATCACCGATGTCATTTCTCATGTATGGGAGAATGGGTGCCACCTTTGTACCAAAGAGCTTCTTGGCACACGCAGGATGGTAATCTGTTTGTCCTACCTTTAGGGGCTTATAGCAATATAAGCATTTGGAATCGTTTAAACAGTTCGGAGAGAGGGTTGTTTTGTTCATGTTAATGCTCCTTTCTTTTATTTCCCTAAGGAATTATCATTTGTATTCTTTTCTGTTGGTATGACACTGACGGCTCCGATGCAATCTTTGCAACAAGCCAATAGAAGCGACATCCTGTCTCTTTGGTTTATCTTCCAACTATTCTCTGCTATGTTCAGTAGCCATCCTTCGGGAATCAATCCGTCGAAGAAGGGGAAGAGTACCGAGTCATGGTAAGGCTCTTGGGATAACGGGAGTGTCAAGCTCACCGCCTCTGCATTTTGCGATGCGAGATAATCTGCATCGTATGCAAAGGTGAAGCCTGTTTCATCTTCTGTTAATAAGCCAACGAATTGATCGTAGAGAAAAATCTTTCCTTGTTTCATTTTTAATCTCGTTTAATAGGTACTGGTCCTACTTCATGTCCGAAAAGCAGGAGTACTTGGTTTACTTTGTCGAGGCGAAGGGTTTCTTTGCCTTGTTCCAGCTCTCGCACGAATCTCAGGCCTACACCCGATTTTGCGGCAAGGTCAACCTGTGTCAAGCCGAATTGCTTGCGCATTTCCTTGATGTAAGTTGATAATGTATTGCTCATATTCTTTGCATTTTCGTCCTTTATATAACTTTTATGGGTATAATTTGCATATAGAGACATGCTTGTTTATACCCTTTCGGGTGCAAATATACAAAGAATATATAAAATTACACCCGAAAAGGTATAAATTATAGTAAGATTTAACTATTTATACCCTTTCGGGGCTTTCTTCGTTGGGCTTTTGCAGAATTATGGTGCCCTCTATCATTATTCCACTTTCTCCCTGTATTTATATACCACGGCATCCAATTCACCCATCATCGAAGGGGCATAGTAGCGATAGAGACTTTTCGAGAACCCTTGGCGAACCTCCTCGTTTGGAAATCCGAGGCGATACATGCGTAGTTTTCGGTTGTACTCTTTGATAGTGAGATAGCCACTCTGATAGAGCACTGGGATTGGGTCGGTAATTTTGTCGGTTGGTACATCGAAGCGACTCTCTCTTGCCCAAAGATTGTCAAGCTGGAGCATATCCATGCCATTCTGTTGCAATAGTTCTATCAAGAACGTCGGGGTACCTGAGGTGAACCAATAGCTATTGAAATCTTTGTCGTCCAACGCATTGATGATGCTATACGGATTGAATATGTCGGGGCAATTCGGGGTGAAATGATAGCCATCATAGTGCTCCTTCAATTGCTCGATTGTCTCTTCGATGGTCAAGCCATTGTGCTCAGCCAGCGCCTCGATGCCTTCCTTGAAATCGTTGACGAGTTGCTCCTTGGTGATGCCGCAGATGTCGCTGTACTCATCTTTCATACTGATGTTCTTCAAGTTGTTCAACTCGCTGAAGATGCTGAGCTGGCTAAACTTGGAAATGCCAGTGATGAGGACGAAACGCAAGTTTTTCTCTTGCTCTTTCAGAGTACTGAAGAAGTCTCGCATGATATTGCGGATTTGGTCTTGGAGTGTTTTGTCGCTCATGGAATCGTGCATAGGCGCATCATATTCATCAATGAGTACCACTGCTTGCTTACCTGTTCTTTGGATGGCGGTTTCTAATATGGCAGTCAGACGTGCGCTGTAGGCTTTCGATTTATCGGCCTTTAGCCCATATACCTCTTCCTGTCGCATCAAGATAAAATTGAGTATGGCGTGTAGGTTCTCCAAAGAGTAATATTTGCCACCGCTCAAATCTAAATGAATGACAGGATATTCCGTCCATTCCTGCTCCAACTTTTCGATGGCGAGTCCCTTGAACAGCTCCTTCTTTTCCCTCGAAATATGCTTGAAGCGTAGATACGAAAAGACTCTTTCCGAATCGTCTTGGACGACTCAGAAAATGGAATTTGGCGTAATGTGCCAAACGATATGCTACGTCCGTCTTGTCGGCATAGTAATAGTTTCCCTTCGCTATCTCGGAGAATGTCTGTATTCCCAATGGATATTTCTTTGCTGCCATACCTTATTATATTTGTCGTATATGGTTGCAAAGATAGTGATTATTTTTGAATAACCGCTATTTTTAGCATAGTATTTTTGGTATTCTTTGCATTTATTCCACGATTAAAGTTTCTCCCTCATGTCGGACATTCACTTTTTCAAAATGATTCATCAGTTCGATGATGTCATCCAAACTCATGCCTTCCGTCAGTTGGAGATAGAGACGGATATGGCGTGAAGCCTCGTTCTGGTAAACCACTTTGAGATGGAAGTGCTGGGCGATAGGAGTCAGGATAGCTTGCAACTCAGCGTTCTCATATACCAGGGGAAGCTTTTTGGTTGATGCACTATCTGCCTTTTCACTAGGTGCAGTGTTTGCGATAGCAGTGGCTTGCTTGGTGGAATCACTGCGTTCCGCAACCAGCTCTTTGTTTTTGCCAACCTCCTCTTGGTGGCTATGAGTTGCCAAGTGGATGGCTGCAAAGGCAATGCCGGAAATCACGAGCACTGCAGCGATTGCCGCTACCTTTCGCATTGGAGACCAAAGAGGAACAATCTTGGAAGTTGTTTTCTCTTTATGATCTTGTTCTTCACTCTCCTTTGTTTTCTTCAGTCTTTCCCATTCTTCAGAAATCGAAGGCATAGCCATCTCTTCCTTCGACTTCTTGTAGTCGAGGGCTTCACGAGTTTCTACCATCTGCTGGTAGATTTCTTTCACTTCAGAATCTGCCAGGAGCTCATCCTTCTGAGACTCCGTGTAGTTCTCAGGGTGTTCCAACAGGTCGAGCAGTATGTCAAGTTTTTCTTGTTTCATTTCTTCGTTCCTTTCTTTTTATTGAGCAATTCTCTCAACTTAATTTATTAAGCAATTCCCTTTGCTTGGACGTCTTCAAGCGTCGAGAATCACCATGTTTGTAATCATTCGGAAAATCACTATGTTTGTAATCATTCGAAAACTTTCAGTTTCTCCCTCAGCGTTCGCAAGCCTTTGACGATATGCTTGTTTACCGCAGAAATACTGATGCCGAGTTCTTCGGAGGTTTCTCGATACGAGCAACCTTCGCCATAGCACATTCTGATGACGGCGGCTGTTTGATGCGACAGGTCGTGGTCGATGCAATCCATGGTGGCTTGCCATGGTTCCTCCAATCGGCTGGGTTCCTCCAGTCGGATAGACTCCTCATTCGAAAGTGGGAGAAACTTGATGAGCCTCTCGTCCCTCTTTTTCTTGGAGATGATGTTGAGGCAAGCGTTCTTCACACTTCGCATCAAATAGGCGGAAGCGGTCTCTTCCCGCAAGAAAGATTCTTTCGAAGGAGAATCTTTCGAGATGGACTCTTTTGAAGGAGAATCTTTCGAGATGGATTCTTTTGAAGCCTCAGTCTTTGAGATTGACTTTTTCGGAACCTCCTCTTGCGAGAATTTATCCCACAACTTGGAGAAAACGTCGCTCACCACATCCCTAGCTTCTTCGTTGTCATGGAGCAAGGCAAAGGCTAAGCGAAACATTCGCTCGTAATGGTTGTGGAACAGCCGTTCCAACTGTTGTTCTTTTTCTTCTGTCATTGTCTTTTCTGTCTTGTTTCTACTCGAATTTATTTTCTCGGCTCAGCATGAATATAATAGTAGCTTTTCTGAGGGTTCTCCTTGTCTTTCTTCCATATTAAGGCGACATGAGAACCATTATAACCAGAATTTTGGAAAGGAGTATCAGCATACCAGTACATCACGATGTCTGCATCCTTGGGCAAAGCCTTGAAATAACTACGATACTTTTCTATGTTGGATTCATCCAACACAACGTGCTTGCTGCCCTCGTAAGAATTATACATTCCATAATAGGAATCCATCAAGTCTGCCAATTCTTTCTTTTCTTTCTCCAAGGTCTTCTCCAAAGAACTGTCATGCGAATCATCATCACTTGGAGTGATCGTCACGATGGAACGCAACTCCACATAAGGACAGTTAGGATATTCTGGAGAAATGCGTGGCGAGAGCAATCTGAATCGCTTGCCTTGGTCGAAGATGCAGCGCATATCTTCATCTGGATTGGAAGGGTGTTGCAAGTCGGACGAACTGAAATCGTAACCTAAGAACCCTTGGTTCCAAAGCGTGACTGCTGTACCAGATCCATAAACGATACGGCCTCCCTTATATCCGTAAGCAGTAATCTGAGTCAGTCTGCCATCTGTATTCACGTGGAAGAAATAAGAGCTCAACTGATATGAAACCTCATGATGACCGGAAGTATTTCGAAGGCTCACTACTCTGTCTGGCATTCCCTGGCATGTCCAAACGATGGAATCGAAATATTGATAGTAAGGATTGCTGGAAGAGTTATTGCCTTTCTCGTCTGTCAATTCCAATCTCACCTGTCTGAACGATTGAAATTTCGAATGATAATAATCATATCCATCCTCAGCGTTTACGTATGAGCATCGGATGTAGTACTGACAATCGTCGGGGATTTTCGGCTCCTCTTCCTTTTCGCTCTTATCTATGGAATAGGTATTTTTCACGTTGCTCATCTCGTTAGATGTCAAGCGCTTGCGCACTACCAATGCGAAGATGGACTCCACTTTGTTGTCGCCCATTATCTTCGACCCGATTTTCTCCAATGTATATAGATAGGTATTTTCGCCAGAGTTCTTCACATCCAATACTTGTAAATATCTCCAGTCCTTGCCGAGATTACTTGGCTTGTCACACAAGATGATGCCTCGCTCGTCGTCATACGACCATGCTAGTTTTTGGAAGCACTTTTCGCCCGTTCCTGCATCGCTATAGAATTTCTTCAGTTCGCTATTCGACAGAAACTGGTAGATAGTAGGCGAATAACTGCTATAGCCTTTTTGATAATCGTCCCCATCAGCATTGCTCTCCATGCCTTCTCGATAATCGGAAGTGGAAAGTTTGCCATCCGATTTCACTTGATAAATGCCTACAGGTTGCCAACCATAGTCCACGAGAACTTTCTCCAGTTCTTGTGCAGACAGAGGCTTTGTATCTTGCAAAAGGCAACACCCATCTTCACTTACCACATAAGACTTGTCGAACAGCCCCTTGTTGTTCCAAGGAAGACTATCCAACTCATCGTTGTCACTGCTACAACTCGACATTGCCACCATTGCAAGCATAGCCACAACAAGCATCAGCAATGTCTTTCTTATCAGAAAAATCTTAGAAAGATTACGTTCCAAAAACTTAGAATATATCATAACCATGTTTTATTACTTTGGATGATGATTTTTACAATCTGTTTTTCTCTGCCTTACCAGCACCCGTACCCTTGTACTTGCTTCGGCTGACATTGAACTTGTAGGTCAATGAGCAAAAGAATTTCCGGGTATCCATGTACTTTCTGTTACTTACATCGCTCGTACCATAGACCAATCGGGAGGATGTGCGATATGTGGCAAATAGGTCATTTGCCCCCATTCGAACATTGAGACGGTCGTGGAAGAAGCTCTTGTTTACCGATACATCCACGCCTCCCTGTGCCATCCATTCCAGCGTCTCGGAATGACCACGGGAATTATAGCTCATATTGAGATTCAACAGCCATTCATCGGGTAATGTAAATGTATTACTGAACATCCCCACAAAGAGTGGTTTCCCATACGATTTTTCTCCGATTTTGAGGTACTGCTTTCTTATGTTGGCATTCAGCACAGGTTGCCACCACCCAATCTTTGGCGAAGCCGTGAACCCCACGTTGAACCTCTGCCCATGCTTCAAATTGCGATATGTGTACATGCTGATGAGTTCGCTGTCTTGATAAGGTTCGATAATCCAATAGCAAGGATCGACCACATAGCGCCAGTTGGCAAACACCTGAAGCCACCTATACCCAATGTTCACCCCGACCTGATGCTCATAGGAAGGCTGGAGCAAAGGATTTCCACCTTGGTAATAATAACGGCTATTGTACTGCACATTGCTACTCAACTGGCTGTAGGATGGTCGATTGACCGTAACCTTATAACTGGCACTCACCTTCACATTCTTCAAAGGGAAACTCAGAGACAAGCTTGGGAAGATATGGTCGTATTTGCGACTTTGGTCAGGCACGAAATACTCCTTCTTTTCCTCGCTCCAATAATCCTCACCCGTATTATAATAGTTGGACGAAACATGCTCGTATCTCAGTCCAGCATTCAGCTCCAGCTTATGCAATCTTGCCGCATAGGTCGCAAAGATAGCCAGATTGCTTTCCTTCACTTGGTCATCGGTCTTGCCAGGCAAGTCATCGCCTTGTTCGTCTATCGTATAAAGGTTGGCACGACAACTCTCGGTCAGCTCATTGCCAACCTTCAGCGAACCTTTCCACACAGGGATGGTGACCACCAGCTTGGAGGCGTGCATCCAACTGTCTGCCTTGAAGTCGGTCTGTATCGTGCGACTGCCTTCCCCATGCACTCCCAATTCCTCCGTCTCTTGCGATAGTCCCGACTTTGTGAGATAGATTTCCCCATTCCAGTCGATGCTCACCTTGCCAATTTGTCCTGCGTAGTAAGCCGTGATGTCGTGGGTAGGACGAGGCTTGAACTTGCAAAACATCTCGTTGGTGTAACTTTCCGCCAAACTTCCATCCTTCCATACATCCATGAGCGAGTTCCACTTTCCTCTACTCCAAGGATTGATGTCCAGTTCATAGGTCGCTCCCACGGAGTGCTTGTCATTGAACACATAGTTGAAGCCCAGACTTCCACTCGTATAGTAATACTTGTTCTTGATGGTCAAGTCTTCCTTTATGTCCATGAGCGTCTTGCCATAAAGCTTGTTGTCGTTGTGCTGGTCTTGCTGGAGCTGAAACAATCCTCCATACAAGGTGGAGAAAATGTCCAGTCCACGATGCCGATATGTCAAGTCAAGCACTTCCCGATGGTTGTCCTGATGGTTGCGCTCATACGTTTGTCGGTATTGCAAGCCAAATCCATCCCCTTTCTTTCTGGCGGTCTTGATTTTGATGACTGCATTGTAGGTGGCATCATATTCCGCCCCTGGCTCCGTGATGATTTCAACATGCTTGATGTCGGATGAGCCGAGACGGTCAAGTTCCACGTTTCCCTTTATCTTCTTGTTGTCGATATAGATGAGCGGAGTACCCTTTCCGAGCACTTCCAGTTCTCCATTTCTCTGAACCACTCTTGGCAGTTGCTTCAGCACATCTTCGGCGGAACCCATCTTTGCCAAAGCCGTTCCCTCCACGCGAGCCACGAGTCCATCTGTAGTCATCTTGAATGGCTGGTGATGTCCTTTCACCACCACCTTCTGAAGGTTCATCGTCGCCTCCTTGAGAGTAATCGCCCCTAGCTTGCCAGTTGTATAAGTTCCATACGTCGTATGATAGCCCACGCAACTCACCTTTACGATAGCCTTTCTCGCCTCGCAAGGAATTACGAACTGTCCGTTCTCATTCGTCACGCCTCCCGTAATAAAGGTGGAGTCGCCGACATTGAGCAAGGCTACATTGGCGAAATCCACAGGGCGGCGATGCGTATCGATGATGCGTCCCATCATCTTGGAGGCAGACTTCTGTGTACATTCCACGAAAATATTCTCACCTTCTATCGTCACCTTCATCGGATAGAAACCGATGATTTGTCGAATGGCATCGAGAGTCGTGCGTTTCACGACATTCGTAGTGACGGTGAAGTCCTCCAATTCATTGTACATGAAGTTGATGCGATAATCCTTCGTGTTCTTTGCCAGGAAAGTGAGGGCTTCCGACATCGAAGTGTTGCGGAAGTTATGAGTGATGCGTTGGGCATGGATGGGTAGCAATGGTAAGAAAGCCATCACCACCAGCACTCGTATTTTTTGTCTTATCTTCATAACGTTGTTTATCTGTTTTATTTTCTTCTATTTTTCTCAAAAACTTACTCGTTTCTACTCTCATATACAAACCTTTTGGGATTCAATCACCCCCTGAACGAAGAAATTTTCTTTTTCTATGTGCAAAAGTATAAAAAATAATGCAGAATCATCTGATTTGTTATTGTTTTTATGCTCGATTCCTTATTTCAAAAGCGAGGAAAAGCGAGGAAAGGGTAATGAAAAGCGAGGAAAAGCAAGGAAATGGGGACGGAAACTTGCATATCTGCTTATTTTTTTGTACTTTTGCATCGGATTTAAAGGCAAAGGCGAGCGATGTGTTTAAAGGGCGAGTCGAGCGACAAGCCAATTATGGAGCGAGCGATATGCCTCTAAATCTTAAGATAAAAAGATGTATTTATGAGTAGAAAAGATCAGATTGTATCGTTTTTGTGGCAACATGTGTTGTTGCTTGTTTCGTTGTGTGTGATGACCCTTGGAGTGGCAGTTTGCGTGAGGAGTATGCTGGGGTCGAGTGTGATTTCCACCTTGCCGTATGTGTTTGAGACGGCGGGCAAGCAGGGCTTGGGCGTTCCTAAGCTCACCATCGGACAATATACTTACATCATGAATGCCGTTCTGGTGTTGGGACAGATCATCGTACTGAGAAAGAAATTCGAACCTGTGCAGTTGTTCCAGCTCTTGGTTGGCTTCGTCTTCGGCTCGCTCATCGACCTCAATATGTTGCTTACCACTTGGCTCGTACCTGTCGATTTGTGGCAGAAGATAGTGTCTCAGGTTCTCGGTTGCACCATCCTTGGCATCGGTATCGCCTTGGAGGTGAGATGCGGTTCGGTCACCATGCCGGGCGAGGGATTCCCTGTCGCCGTGAGTCAGGTTACGGGCGTGGAGTTTCCGAAGGTAAAGATATGCGTGGATTGTTCGCTGGTCATCTTGGCGGTCATCTTCTGCTACGTGTTCTTTGGCGCATGGCAATGGTACATCGTGGGCATCGGAACCTTGTTTGCCATGGTGTATGTGGGCATGGTCGTGAGAATGGTGGGCAAGCATCTCGGATGGTTCGACCGCACGCTAGCTTATCGCCCAGGCTTCAGAAGATACGTTTATGGCTTGGCTAGGTTTGTCTTCAAGCAGAGATAAATGAAAATCTAACTGGCAGGAAATATAAAAAACTCCCAAAGGAAAAAAGCTTTCCTTGGGAGTTTTTCTATTTATTATTTCTTTTGTGGAATCAATACCGATGCGTCAATGCTTACGGCGAGCGCCAAGTCGATGACCAGCATGTCTAATTTACTTATGCGCCTGGTAATACTTTACGCCTCTCTTCACGTTCTCCTTCACTGCCTTGCTGGAGAAGGTGGCGCCCGTCACACCATCCACATTGGCTGTGGAAGCCTTGCTTACTTTCATGCCATACCATTTTTTGAGCAATCCCGTCTTCACCTTGTTGAAGAAGTTCGGTGTCTCTTGGTTGGCGAGTGGCTCAATCTTCACCACCTTATTACCTTTAATATAGATGTTGAGCGGTGTGTTGCCACGAAATCCTCTCACGTCCTTGGCAAGGGTGGTGGTGTTGACCACATATGTGCCGTCGGCTTGCTTGGTCATTGCCTCATTGTGATTGCCCTTTGCAATCACTGTGCCTGTTGTCATCGCCATCATCAGGGCGATGGCGAGCATGAATGCTTTATTCTTCATTGTTTTTCTTTTTTACCTTTTTACCTTTTACCTTTAAAAATCGGTGCAAAGTTACTCAATATTAGTGAAAATTCCAAGGCGATGAGTGCAATATCAAGTTTTTTTAAGCTAAAATCATTATTTTTGGGGATGGATAAAGTTGAGAAAAATATGTGGATAGTCCTTGCTTATACGTTTATCGACTAGACGATGTCCGAAGGGAAAGGTTGAACAAAATGAAATATCCGAGGGAGGAACTCTAAAAAGTTTTAATTTTTTAGGGTTCCCTTTGGTCGTTTCAATATAAAGTGTTACTTTTGCACTTGTTCAATTAGAACAGTTCAAAAAATAGTTTGAGGATAACTCAAAAACAGTTCAGCATAATTTATTATTTTAAAAAGTTATTTTAAAGTAGGAAGATGCGTAAGCTAGATCATAGGAGAATGAGGTTCGCATGGTTGCTGATGTTGGTCTATGTGCCAATGATGCTCGCCATCACCTTCCACCACCACTCAGAAGTGGGGGAGGGTTCCGCTATGTCCTATTGTTACGACTGTGCGCATCACATCCACCACGATGGGCATCTCACCGCCGAGCACTCCTTTGCTCATGAATGCGTGCTTTGCCAATTGCACAGCTTGCCTTACGTGGTGCCTACCATCGTCAGGATAGCGGTATTTATCGCTATCACCTATGTTGCCTTCAGCGTGGCTTGTCCGTTTGTCAAGAAGCGTGAAGGCACTATTCTTTCCACTCGTGCTCCACCTGCATTCTAATCTTTTGGGAAATTTAGAAATCTAATTGATTTTCAAACGAAATCTAATGTGTTTCTAAATGAAATCTAATTGATTTTCAAAGATTTATGATGAGAAATAAGAAGTTAGCACTCGTCTTGCTTCCTCTTCTCATCCACACCTGTCATGTGCTTGCGTCAACAAGTCCTGCACTCTCCTCGGCCATCGATTCGGCGAAGATAGAGAGCAGGGCAGACAGCATCAAGCGGATGATGAGGGACGGTGTGTCCCTAAAGGAAGTGGTGGTTAGCGGAAGCTCCAACAAAGACTTGCAGATGAAGAATACCCTCAATGTGGTGAGGGCGAACAAACAGTTTATAAAAGAAAATTTCAGTGGCTCGCTCATGCAGACGTTGAGCCGATTGCCTGGTGTACAGGCGATGAACGTAGGCTCGGGGGAGTCGAAACCCGTGATTCGCGGACTGGGGTTCAACCGTGTGTTGGTGGCAGAGAATGGCATCAAGCACGAGAGCCAGCAGTGGGGCGATGACCATGGGCTGGAGGTGGACCAATATGCCATCGACCAAGCCGAGGTTGTCAAGGGACCTGCCGCGCTCACTTACGGTTCGGATGCCATCGGTGGTGTCATCAACCTGAGGAGCAATGTGATTCCAACCTGCCGTTTTGGTGGAGGGGTGAACCTCTTCGCCAGAAGCAACAATGAGTCGATTGGCTCATCGTTGAGGCTGATGGGCAGGAATGGCAAGTTCTGGTACAACGCGAACGCCACGTGGGTGGACTATGCCGACTATCAGGTGCCAGCCGACAGCATCGAGTATTACTCCTATTGGATCAAGCTCAAGGACCGTCGCCTCCGCAATACGGCGGGCAAGGAGATGGACGGAAGTTTGACGCTGGGGTATGCGGGCAACGGATGGAACTCTTCCTTCCGTCTTGCCGATGTCTATACCAAGGCGGGATTCTTCGCCAATGCCCATGGGCTGGAGGTGAGACTCTCCGACATCGACTACGACCACTCGCGCCGAGACATCGACCTGCCATACCATACCGTGAACCATTTTATGGTGGCTAATCATACCGACCATAGTTGGGCATCGGGTATGGTGGAGGGCAACTTCGCCTATCAGAACAATCGCCAGCGTGAGCTCGCCGAGCCTGTGTCGCATGGCTATATGCCGATACCTTCGGGCACTCTGGAGAGGAGCTTTACCAAGCAAACTTTCTCCGCCCAG
>DBLF01000099.1:4798-6657 GCA_002297965.1 Candidatus Segatella papionis | reverse complement strand
AGGCAATGGCAATGAGGGAGTTCATCAGCTTCAGGCTGGTCTAAACGTAGAGTACCAGCGCAATCGCCGAGGTGGATGGGGCTTTATTCTCCCCGACTTCGAGCAGTTGACTTTCGGTGCTTTTGCCATGGATAAGTGGAATCTCAGCGACAAGCTTAGTCTTACGGCTGGCGTGAGATTCGACCACGGCAAGGTTCGCATCCACAGTTATCACGACTGGTACAAGACGCCGGTGACCTCTTCTGATTCCATCTACGTGGAGCGTTCCGCCAATCTGGAGCGAAGCTTCAACAGCTTCACTTGGTCGGTGGGCGTGAACCGGATGATGGGCGACTGGGTGCTCAAGCTGAACGTGGGCAAGAGCTTCCGCATGCCGATAGCCAAGGAGCTGGGAATGGACGGCGTAAACTACAACATCTTCCGCTATGAGAAGGGCAACGCCTCGCTGAAGCCTGAGGAAAGTTATCAGGTGGATGCAGGTATCGTCTTCGAGCATGGCGCTTGGTCGATGCAGTTGACCCCGTATCTCAACTATTTCCCCAACTACATCTATCTCAACCCTACGCCTCAGTACAAGGAGGGCTTGCAGCTCTACTATTACACACAGGCTAAGGTGATGAGATGGGGCTTCGAGGCTAGTGCGTCGTGGCGCATCCTGCCGTGCTTGCAACTGGATGCCGAGGGCGAATATCTCTACGCCCGACAGATGAGTGGTGAGAAGAAAGGCTACACCCTTCCGTTCTCCACCCCATGGTCGGGACGTGCCGAGCTTCGCTATCTCCTGCCTAGTCGTGGAGGCTCTCGTTCGGGAGACTCATCCTCTACTGGCGCATATTCGGGAGGTTCATCCTCTGCAAGCTCTGGCTTCATCGCCTTGGAATGGCAAGTGGTGGGTTCGCAGAACCGAATCGTTCCGCCCGAGGAGAAGACCAAGGGTCACCAGCTCTTGAACCTTAGTTTGGGAAAGAAGTTCATACTCTCTCATACCAGCCAGCTGGAACTGACGCTTCGTGCAGAGAATTTGTTGGGGCAACGCTATTACGACCACACCAGTTATTACAGACTGATAGGTGTACCAGAACCGGGGAGAAACTTCTCGGCGATGATTTCTTGGACATTCTGATGTCTTCCTCGATAAAATATAGGGGTTCTCTTGGAAGATTATCGGTATTGGAAAAGGCAAAATAAACCAAAGGGACAAAACAAGAAAATGATAGGTACACCTATTGGTTTAAAGAAATGATTCATATAAAAACAATTTTTTAAAAAGAAACTACAACAATGAAAAAGATATTGATGATGGCAGCATCCGTGCTGCTTTGCGTATTTAGTTTGTTATTCGCATCTTGCGACAGTAATGATGATCCTCAGCCAACAGTGGCTAAGCCTGTGGCTGCTCTTGCCGAGGTAGGCGAGGAGAACAGCAAGGAGGCTGTGGCTGGCAAGGACCTCCACTTGGAGGGCGACCTGGAGGCTGAAGGTCTCATCGCTCGCATCGACGTAACCATCGCCAGTGCCGACGGCAAGACCACGGTGTTGAAGCAATCATATACCGAGGGCAAGTACATCGGCGTGAAGAACACTACCTTCCATGAGCATCTCGATATCCCGGCAAGCACAGTGGCAGGCGACTATCAGTTGACCTTCGTCGTGACCGACAAGTTGGGACAGAGCACAACTTTCACATCCGACCTCAAGATTACATCTCCTGTGGAGGGTGCTCCAAGCATCACCTTCAAGGAAGTGGGCGAGAACAATAGCAAGAAGGCTGTGATAGGTCAGAAGATGCACCTGGAGGCACAGGTGGAGGCTCCTCACAAGATAGCCAAGATAGAGGTAGAGTTCCACAACACTGCCGC
>DBLF01000099.1:4571-4705 GCA_002297965.1 Candidatus Segatella papionis | reverse complement strand
CCACAGATTCCTGCCGATGCCCCAGAGGGTGAGTATCACATCCACTTCACCGTGACCGATGCCAATGGCAACTCTACCACAGAGGAGGCTGAGGGCATTCAGATTACGAAAGAGTAAATTCGGATTACGAATGA
>DBLF01000099.1:0-4539 GCA_002297965.1 Candidatus Segatella papionis | reverse complement strand
GAATGAGTAATGTCGGATTATGAATGAGTAATGTTAGATTAAAGAAAAAGTAAATTCTAAGAGTTGGGCAAAGTATATTTTGCCCAGCCTTAGTTAGTATGATTACGTTAGCAGAATTACGTTAGCACGATTTATTTAATATAAATACGCAATATCAAGATGAAAAAGAGTACACTTTATATATTATATCTATTTTTCGCCGCAGCAATGGTGGGCGTGTCAGCCTGCCTTACCGCTTGTTCCAGCGACGATGATAACTCTACGACCGTCAACGACCAGGAAAAGCCGAAGATTGTGGATGGCGAACTTCCCAACCCTATCGACTGTCAGAACTACAAGCGAGGCGAGACCATCGCCTTCCGTTATACCTTCACCGACAATGTGGAACTGGGTAACTTCAATATCGAGATTCACAACAATTTCGACCATCACACCCATTCCACATCGGCTGGCGACTGTCCGCTCGACGAGAAGAAGTCGCCTGTCAATCCTTGGGTCTATAACCAAGACCAGGCCATCCCGGCTGGTTTGAAGAACTATGAGGCGAAGGTGGACATCACCATCCCGAAAGATATCGACCCTGGCGATTACCACTTCATGATACGTGTAACCGACAAGGCGGGTTGGCAGGAACTCAAGGCCGTGAGCATCAAGATCAAGGAGTGAAACTCCTGTTGGGTAAATCGAAAATTGAAAAATATAAGATAAATATATAAGGTACAAAACTTTCGCCTGTGGGCAATTATGGAAGACTTCTATAATTTCCTTATTTGCGAAACTTGATAAGGTAAAAAATATCAGGAAAATGAATTCAAAGAATTATCAGTTGATGCTCCTTGCCGGGGCATTGACAGTCTCATTTGCGGCTCATGCAGCCAATGTAAACAACAATGTTGTAAAGGATAACGACAAAAGTGCTGGCTTGGAAAGCACTGAACTCGAAACAAAGAACACAGATGGCTCTCCTGTAGAGGACATCGCCAAGAGCACCGATGCCAACGTATATGGTCACGTCATCGACGCCAAGACGGGCGAGCACGTGCCCTATGTCACCATACGAGTGATGGGCACCACCATCGCCACCACCACCGACATGACGGGACATTTCTTCCTCAAGAACCTGCCTGAGGGGTCCTTCATCATCGAGGCGACCTACATGGGCTACAACTCCCAGTCGAGAAGCATCACCATTCGCCATAACACCAGCAAGGAACTTAATTTCTCGCTTTCCCCAAACGACTTGAGTCTCGACGAGGTAGTGGTTTCCGCCAATCGGAACGAGACGGCAAGAAGAATGGCACCAAACTTGGTGAACGTGATTGGCGGAAAACTTTTTGACATCACACAGAGCACCTGCCTGGCGCAGGGACTCAACTTCCAACCGGGCGTGCGCACGGAGGATAACTGTCAGAACTGTGGATTCACACAGGTGAGAATCAATGGCCTCGACGGTCACTATTCGCAGATATTGGTCGATTCCCGACCTATCTTCTCATCCCTCAACGGCGTGTATGGACTGGAGCAAATACCTGCCAACATGATAGACCGTGTGGAGGTGGTGCGTGGCGGAGGTTCGGCGCTCTTCGGTGCGTCTGCCATCGGTGGAACCATCAACATCATCACCAAGGAGCCTATCCGAAACTCGGCTTCCTTCGGTCACACCCTCATGTCGATGGGAGGCTCGAATAGCTTCGATAATGTGACCACGGGCAATGTCTCGCTCGTCACCGATGACAACAAGGCGGGCGTGTATGCCTACGGACAGAACCGCACCAGACAGGGCTACGACCACGATGGCGATGGATATACGGAATTGCCTGAGATACAGAACCAAACCTTCGGCCTTAACTCTTATCTCCGTCTGAGCCCTTACTCCAAGTTGAGCCTACAGTATCACGGCATCCATGAGTTCCGCCGTGGTGGTAACAAACTCGACCAGGCTCCCCACGAGGCTAACATCGCCGAACAGGTGGAGCACAACATACAAGGCGGAGGACTCACTTTCGATTACTTCGCACCAAACGAGAAGAACCGTCTCTCCACTTACTTCTCCTTCCAAACCACCGCTCGCAAGAGTTACTATGGTGGCATTGGCGAAGGCTCAGAGGAGGACAAGGAACTGGCGGAGAAGGCTTACGGCACTACCCACGACTTCACTTATGTGGCAGGAGCGCAATACGTGCATAACTTCGACAAGTTGCTCTTCATGCCTTCCGACCTCACCCTTGGCGCAGAATACAACTTTGATGGATTGAAGGACATCATCCTAGGTTACGACCGACACTTCAAGCAGGATGTGCGCATCGGGAGCTTCTTCTTCCAGAACGAGTGGAAGAACAAGCAGTGGAGCTTCCTCCTGGGTGGTCGCCTCGACAAGCACAACCTGGTGAATCACATCATCTTCAGTCCTCGTGCCAACCTGCGCTTCAACCCTACGGAGAACGTGAACTTGCGCATCACCTATGCTGGTGGATTCCGTGCCCCACAGGCATTCGACGAGGACTTGCACGTAGGAGTAGTGGGAGGCGAGCGACTGGTCACCGTCTTGGCAGACAACTTGAAGGAGGAGCGTTCCAATAGTTTCAGCGTCTCCGCCGACCTGTATCATAAGTTCGGCAATGTGCAGACCAATCTCTTGATAGAGGGCTTCTACACCGACCTCGACCACGTGTTCGCCCTTCGCCAGCTCGACAAGCCTGATGCCCAGGGCAACACGGTGCAGGAGCGTTACAATGCCTATGGAGCCAAGGTGTTGGGACTCAACATCGAGGGCAAGGCGATGTTCACCCGCTGGTTTACGCTCCAGGCAGGACTCACCTTGCAGCAGAGCCATTACGACGAGGCTATAGCCTGGAACGACGAGGTGCCTGAGCAGAAATACAAGAAGATGATGCGCACGCCAAACACCTATGGCTATTTCACGGCATCGTTCACCCCAGTGAAGCGATTCACGGCTTCTGTCACGGGCAACTACACGGGCAGCATGCTCGTAGGTCACTCGGCAGGTTCGGGTGTGGAGGATCCAGTGGCTGTGCATACACCAAAGTTCATGGAGGTGAATATGAAGTTGGCTTACGACTTCCCTATCTACAAGTATCTCACGCTCCAGGTGAACGGTGGAATCCAGAACCTTACCAATTCATACCAGAAGGACTTCGACAAGGGGTGGAACCGCGATTCCAACTACATCTATGGTCCTTCCCTGCCAAGAAGCTACTTCGTGGGAGTGAAGGTGAGCTACTAAGGCTATCTCGTGAAGAACGACTGGTCGGCTTGCACGCAATGGCAAGGAAACAACAAAAACAAGAAGGGCTGTCTGTGAAGTGATTCATGGACAGCCCGATTTTCTTTTATATAACCTCTTTGTGTAGGAGTATGCCGACTTCCAAGAAAGGCATGCGCATCGCCGAGAATGATGGGGGATAGAAAATATTTTAGTTTCTATTCTTGTCTTGAAAGATGTTTTTTTGTTCTATTCCTATTTTATTTCCAGAACAGATGGTCGATGAAGTCGTATCGCTTTTCCATCTGTTCGTCGGCCTTCACATAGGTGTTGACATCTATCTGGAGCACAGGGGCGATGGTCTTGCCATTGGTGCTAGGCCATTCCACCAAGCCCAAGCCGTTCGGGTTGCCCGTTTTCACGAAGTTCACGTAGTACTGGCTGAAGATGTCGCTAATCATATAGTCCTCTGGTTGCCAGTCGTAGATACGGTTGGTAGGGAGCGTGCCCATCGCATACTCGATGTCGGCGGAGTGGACGGCACCCTTGTCCTGTGGCATCACAGGAGTCTGCATCTTTCCGTCGTTTCCGTTCTTTCCATCATTCTTCTTGGATGCTTCGTCGGCATCAATGACACCTCCAGCCAAACCTGCCACCTTGCCCTTGATTGCCATAGCAGGACGAGGATGGCAATAGCGATAGCGATAAACAGGCTGACCGCTCGTGAGCTTGTGCATGTTGCCCCACTTCCAGGTGGAATAATCCAGGAAGAGGTCGGAGGCAAGATTGATGCCCGGTTGCTCCAGTACATCCTTGTCGCTATTGATGCCATAGAGACGGAACAGTTCGTCGATGTTCTCCTCGCCAAAGGTTGCCTTGGCACCGGCCTTTAGGTTCTCTACCGTAGGTTGCTTGCCCATGAGCACCGCCCAAGGAGTCATCTCCTGGTTGTTTCCACCGATGAGGAGAGGCACTTTCGTCTGGTTGCCCTTGGCGAAGGTCTCCACAGGTTGCTCGGTGAGGAAATAGCCGTCGATATTATAGGTAGGGACCGACTTGACGGAAGCAAGCTTCATCAGTTCCTCGGCAGGGAGCGCACGGAGGTCGGCGATGCTCAATTTTGAAATCTTTTTGCTAGATTTCTTGTTGGCATTCTTTAGATTGTTCTTTTGAAGATTATCCTCTGCCTTCTTGTTGCTATTTGCCACATCCTTCTCATTATCCAGTTTTTTCAAGTTTTGTGCAATCTGCTGTGCGAGTTCCATTCCGTTTTTTTCAGCTTCTTTCAAAGTTGCAATCTTCTTGAATCCCATCAC
>DBLF01000082.1:31917-53762 GCA_002297965.1 Candidatus Segatella papionis | reverse complement strand
TATAAATTTGCTGCAAAATTTGCGGTAAGCTGATTTTTCTAGTCCTTTTTTAGATTTTTCTAGACCATTGTAACACATCGTAAAGTATCTGATACGCCATCGAATGCCCTTTGTTTTGTTTTTTCTTATCTTTGCAAAGAAAATTCTAACAATCAATATTTTACGAATCGTTCTATGAATCGAATTTCAATCTTAGCATCAATGATGATGATGATGTGCCTCCCAATGATGGCACAGAAGAATGGAGGTAAGGCGCAGGCTAAGCCAGACCCTAACTTCCAAATCTATCTCTGTTTCGGTCAGTCGAACATGGAGGGTAATGCCGCCATTGAGGACCAAGACCGAACGGGTGTGAATCCTCGCTTCCAGGCGATGTATGCCGTGGATGATGAGAAGGCGGGATGGAAGAAGGGACAATGGCACACAGCCGTTCCGCCTCAGGCTCGTCCGAGCACAGGACTGACTCCTGTAGATTACTTCGGCAGAAAGATGGTGGACAATCTTCCTGACAGCATCAAGGTGGGAACCATCACCGTGGCTGTGGGCGGTGCCAGCATCGACCTCTTCGACAAGCGCACCTACAAGGCTTACCTCAAGAAGCAGCCCGACTGGATGAAGAACTTCGCCTCGCAATACAACGGCAATCCTTACGCTCGTCTCATTGAGCTTGCCAAGATTGCCAAGCAGCAGGGTGTCATCAAGGGTATTCTCTTGCACCAAGGCGAGACCAACAATGGCGATCCTAATTGGCCAAACCGCGTGAAGACCGTCTATAACGACATCCTCAAGGACTTGAACCTGAAGGCTGAGGATGTGCCTCTGCTCGTGGGCGAGACCGTGCAGCAGGATATGGGCGGACATTGCTGGCAGCACATCGCTGTGGTGGATGACATCGCCAAGACGATTCCTACCGCTCACGTCATCTCTTCCAAGGGATGCCCTCAACGTGGCGACGGCTTGCATTTCATCGCCGAGAGTTATCGCACGATGGGAAAGCGTTACGCCAACATGATGCTCTCTTTGCTCGGCATCATTCCCGACAGCAACTATCCTCGTGTGGATAAGGACCGCCGAGCATACGTGAAGCTTCATGCGCCAGAGGCTAAGCAGGTGATTTTCGACATCTGCGGCAAGAAATATCCGATGAAGAAAGACTTGGATGGCGACTGGTATGGTGTGAGCGATCCATTGGTGGTGGGCTTCCACTATTATTTCCTGAATGTGGATGGCGTGCAGGTGGTTGACCCTGCCAGCGAGACCTATTTCGGTTGTTGTCGAGAGGCTGGAGGCTTGGAAGTGCCAGAAGGCGAGGAGGGCAACTACTATCGTCCGCAGCAGGGAGTGGCGCAAGGTCAGGTTCGCTCGGTATCTTACTATGCCGCATCGCAGGGCAAGTTCCGCAGAGCGATGGTTTATACGCCTGCCGAATATGAAACCAGCACCACCAAGCGCTATCCTGTGCTCTATCTGCAGCACGGCATGGGCGAGGACGAGACGGGTTGGAGCCATCAGGGCATGATGCAGCACATCATGGACAATCTTATTGCCGCAGGCAAGGCTGAGCCGATGATTGTGGTGATGGAGAGTGGCGATGTGAAGCAACCTTTCGTGGCTCGTCCTGGCAAGAACGTGGATGAGGAGCGCAACCACTATGGTGCCAGCTTCTATCAGGTTATCATCAAGGATTTGATTCCGATGGTCGATAAGACCTTCCGCACCTACACCGACCGTGACCATCGTGCGATGGCAGGACTGTCGTGGGGCGGTTGCCAGACCTTCAACACGGTGCTCAACAATATGGATAAGTTCTCAGCCTTCGGTACCTTTAGTGGTGCCTTGTTTGGTGTGGATGTGAAGACCGCCTTCGATGGTGCCTTCGCCAACTCTGAGAAGTTCAACAAGGACATCCATTATATGTTTATGGGTTGTGGTTCCGAGGAGAACTTCGGTACCGAGAAGATGGCGCAGCAGTTGAAGGACCTCGGTGTCAAGCTCGATGTGTATGTTTCGCCGGGCACTCATCACGAGTGGCTTACCTGGAGAAGGTGTCTGAAGGAATTTGTGCCGCATCTCTTTAAATAAATGATGAATACAACTTTATAATCCCGAAACCGCATTGGCGGTTTCGGGATTATCATTACATAAACTCTAGATAGGATTTACCTGTTTCCCTTAGTTTCACTGCAAAAATAGGTGGAAATCCGCTTTTTTTTGCAGTGATGTTCGTTTGTTTATTAATAAATTCGTATCTTTGCACTACAAAAATGGGTGGAATTCCACCTTTTTTTGCAGTGGAATAGGCTTTAAACGAATAATGTTACTATGGTAATAGAAAGAAACGAGTATATCAAGCAGCTCATGCAGAAAAGATGGAATGGTAAGGTTAAGATCATTACTGGTATTAGGCGTTGTGGCAAATCTTATCTTCTCAATACCCTTTTCAAGCAAAAGTTGATAGAAGAAGGAGTAAGTGAAGATAGCTTTGTCGAGCTAGCGTTGGATAGGAAGTCTAACATCAAGTTTAGAAATCCTAACCAACTCTACGACTATGTAATTGGACAAACAAAAGACCTCCAAAAAAAATATTATGTGATGATTGACGAAATCCAATTGTCGTATAAGGTGAAGAATGCTGATATAGACGAGGCTTTGGTCCCGGATGAGGACAAGGATATGCTTTTTACTACGTTCTATGACGTGCTGAACGATTTGATGTCTCGTCCCAATCTCGATGTCTATGTGACAGGATCTAACTCCAAAATGTTATCAAAGGACATTGTCACCAATTTTCGTGACCGTGGAAGCGAAATAAAAGTCTCTCCATTGTCTTTTGGTGAGTTTCTCGCTTTTTCCAGACTGGAGAAAGCTGATGCGTTGGAGCAATATCTTATGTATGGCGGAATGCCTTTGGCCGTTTTGGAGCCAAATGAGCATGAAAAGGTAAAGTATCTTCAAGACCTCTTTGCGAATGTATATATGAAAGATATTGTGGAAAGGTATAAGCTCAAGGATGATGTTGTTTTAAGTGCATTGGTTGATGCTCTCTCATCGTCTGTAGGTTCCCTTACGAATCCGCATAAGTTGGCATGCACTGCGGCATCTTTGTTAGACAAATCAACATCTGATCATACCATTAAATTGTACTTGGATTATCTAGAGGATGCATTCCTTTTTAGTAGTGCTAAAAGGTATAATGTCAAAGGTAGAAAGTATTTTAATACAATCCAAAAGTATTATGCGGTTGATTTAGGATTGAGAAATGCCAAGCTCAACTTCCGTCAACAGGAACGTTCGCATCTTATGGAAAATATGGTGTACAATGAACTTGTTCATAGGGGGTATAATGTGGATGTTGGTGTTGTGGAGGTAGAAAGAAACATAGAGGGTAAGCGTAAGAAATGCCAATATGAGATAGATTTTGTTGTTAATATAGGTAACGAGAAAGTTTATATCCAGTCTGCCCTAAATGTGGATACGATAGAAAAAAAAGAGCAAGAAACGTTTTCGCTTCATAATACTGGTGACTTCTTTAAGAAGATAGTTGTATTGGATGGTAATCAGAAGATGTGGGTGGATGATGATGGAGTCGTATATGTCGGTGTCATCCCATTTCTTTTGGAAGATTATATTGCATTATGATAATTTTTTCTTAAATTTGCTACCACTGCTACCACGCCAAGATTCTCAGTCGGTACGGAGAAGATGCTTGAAGAAATTTGTGCCACATTTGTTCAAGAAATAATATGGTATAAATGAATTTAATATCCTAAAACAAAAGAGCCTTCAGCGTAACTATTCTGTTTATCAGGTAGATAAGTTCTATACTGAAGGCTCTTTTGGAAAACTTTATCATTTTGTGTTATTCTTTTGCAGATGTCTCAAAAGTGCTATTTGATAAAGTTTGCAAAGTATTTGTTACATGAAATAAACAGACTTATTGCAAAAAATCCTAATTTTGCAGCGTGCTTCATAAAAAAATGAGCATCTATATCTTACAACGAGATATACAATCATAACTAATAAATATAACAATTTTAATCTACTCTCTTATGAGGAACTTAAAAAAAATCGAAAAGCCGTTAGCAATGCTATCCTTTCTCTGTTTGCTTCCATTGGGAGCTTCGGCTCAGAGCATAGTAAAAGGAGTAGTGACAGATCCAAGTGGCGAACCTGTCATTGGTGCTACCGTCAAGGTGAATGGCAGCAAGAATGGTGTGGTGACAGATTTGGATGGTAAGTTCAGCATTGATGCTGCGCCTAACGCAACGTTGACCATTACATACGTTGGTATGCAACCTAAGACCGTAAAAGCAGAAGCAGGTAAAACCTTGACCGTTCAGATGAAGGATGACTCCGAGGTTTTGAATGATGTCGTGGTCATCGGTTACGGTGTCCAGAAGAAGAGCGACTTGACCGGTGCCGTAGCCTCTATCAAGAGCGACGACATCAAGGGCTTGTCAACTACCGATGCTGGTGCCGCCCTCCAAGGTAAGGCAGCCGGTGTGCAGATTATCAACTCGGGTGGTCCAGGTGAGGCCGCCGACATTCGTGTGCGTGGTTACTCTTCTAATAGTGGTAACATTGGGCCATTGCTCATCGTCGATGGTTTGAAGGTAGATAATATCCAATACTTGGACCCATCTATGATTGAGTCTATGGAGGTATTGAAGGATGCTGCCTCTGCTGCCATCTATGGTGCGCAGGCTGGTAATGGTGTCATCATCATCACAACCAAGACGGGTGCTGCCAATGGTGGCAAGGCTCAGGTTTCCTATAGCAGCAAGTTCACTATCCAGTCATTGGGTAAGAAGGCAGACCTCTTTGATGCCCCTGAGTACATCGAATACCATAAGTATATTGGTGACCTTGATGATTCTGTTCTTCAGAACATAGGTTACAACGGACAGAACACAGACTGGTATAAAGAGGTATTCGAGAATTCTTTGGCTCATCAGCACAGCCTTACCGTTCAGGCAAGCAATGGCAAGGGCCGTTTCCTTGCTAGCTTGAATATTTTGAACAATGATGGTATCGTAAAGGGAAGCAAGGATACTTACAAGCGTTTCACAGGTCAGATCAATGCAGACTACGACATCTATAAGTGGTTGAATGTATCAACTACTACCTCTTTCGAGAAGTGGAAGACCAAGGGCGTAACCAAGGGTTATGGTTCTTTGTTGAACTCAGTGGTGTCCATCGACCCATTGACCGCTCCATACGCTAGCAACGCATCAGACCTTCCACAGGCTATGCAGGATGCTATCGCAAAGGGACTCTATGTTCCTCAGGATCCTAATCACAACAATGATTACTACAACACCTCTAAGTTGATAGAGGATGCTACTGGTAACCCATTGTATCAGCGCGACCGTCGCGACCAGTGGAACCAGGGTATCAATGTGCGTGGTACTGTAGCCGCTAACATCAAGCCATTCTCAGGCTTTACCTTTACCTCTCGCTTGGGTTATCGTATCAGCCAGAGCAACTATCACAACTACGAGACTCCGTTCTATCTGAACTCAATGGCGAATAACACCAAATATACCATCGAAGCAAACTCTAACAACAGTTTGTATTATCAGTGGGAAAACTTCGCCAACTACAACAAGACATTTGGCAAGCATAGTGTAGGAGCCATGGTCGGTATGTCGTTCACCAAGAATCATTGGGACAACAACTCCATCTCTTCTGAGGGTGCGGACATTTTGTCGTCTTACGCTCCAAACTTCCGCTACATCGACTATTTGCTGGCCGATGCAACTAAGTCGGTTGGCAATGCTCCAAGCGATGCCACGGAGCTTTCTTACTTCGGACGTGTGAGCTACAGCTACGACAATCGTTATTTCTTCCAGGCAAACTTCCGCCGTGATGCTTACGATACATCTAAGCTCTCTAAGCAGGCTCGTTGGGGTAACTTCCCTTCATTCTCTGCTGGTTGGACACTGAGCAACGAGAAGTTCTTCAAGGACAACATCAGCCGTGACGCTGTTTCTTTCTTGAAACTTCGTGGATCTTGGGGTCGTAATGGTAACGTGAATATCTTGAGTGGTTACAAGTATTCTTCTCCTATCGCTGCGAATGCCAACTTCTATCAGTATTATCCTTCTAAGGGCGATGGTTCTTTGTCTTACGGTTCTAAGCCAACTGGTTTGGCTAACCCAGATTTGACATGGGAGACATCCGAGCAGGTTGACCTCGGTCTCGATGCTCGTTTCCTCAACGATCGCTTGACCTTCGGTTTGGACTGGTATCGCAAGAACACCAAGGACCTCTTGATAGAGATTTCTCCTCTTCCTGAAATCGGTGTAGCTAAGTCTGTGGTCAATACAGGTAAGGTGCTTAACACAGGTTTCGACTTCGAGTTGGGTTGGAAGGATCACATCCAGGACTTCAAGTACTCTGTAAGCGTAAATGGTTCTACCTTGAAGAATGAGGTGAAAGAGGTATCCGACTTGGTTAGCCGAATCACTGAGGTAGGTATCGATGGATTCAACAACGAGTTGAAGCCAACCTTCGAGAAGGGACACTCCGTATGGTACTTCCGTGGTTACAAGTATGCCGGTGTTGATGAGAATGGTGATGCACAGTTCTACACCAAGGATGGTGAGTTGACCAAGTCTCCATCCGATGAGGACAAGCAGGATTTGGGTGCAGCTATTCCTAAGTTCACTTATGGTATTACCCTCAATGCAGAATACAAGGGCTTCGATTTGACCGTATTCGGTACAGGCGCAGCAGGTAACAAGATTTACAACTTGATGGTATCTGCCGACCGTCCAAGAATCAATGGTATCGATACCTATTGGAAAGACTCTTGGAGAGAAGGTCAGGACAATTCTGGAGCTAAGTATCCAAACTTGAAGAATTGGGCAAGTAGCTGGAAGTTCTTCGGCTCTAGTGCTGCAGTCTTCAGCGGTGCTTACTTCAAGATTAAGCAGATTCAGTTGGGTTATACCATTCCAAAGGCATTGACCAGCAAGATTGCCATCAGCAACCTCCGTGTGTTCTGCTCATTGGATGACTTCTTTACTATCACCAAGTACCCAGGCGCAGACCCTGAGACCGCTTCTATCAACAGTGGCGCTTCTCGTGGTTTCGATAACGGTACCTATCCTACTTCCAAGAAGTTGGTATTCGGTGTAAATGTAACATTCTAAACCTCTCAAAAGATAACAACAATGAAAAAAATATTATTTTCAACCATATTGACTCTTGCTGCTGCTAGCACCATGACACTCACTACATCTTGTGAGGATCAGTTGGACATTGAGCAGAAGGGTGTCGTAGATATTAATAATTTCTACAAAACAGATGCTGATGCCGAGGCTGCTCTTGTAGCTGCCTACGAGGGATTCATGAGCAATGTGTTTGGTCGCCAGCCGGATATGGGTGGTCCTGGTATCTATACTCCTCATAAACTTATCTTGAATGAGATGGGAGACGATATCCTGGCTGCTGGTGAGAACTCACAGGACAATGAGTATGGTATCAAGCTCAACCAGTTCTATTTTGATGCTGAGTTGGACGTACCTAATTTCCTCTACTCTGGTCTCTATGCATCAGTTTATACTTGCAATTTGGTAATCGATAATTTCAAGGATGCTGCCGATACTCCTGTCAAGAAGCGTTGTGTGGCTGAGGCTCGTGTGATGCGTGCTTATGACTACTTCCTCTTGGCAAACCTTTGGGGTACTCCTCCATTTGTGGATCATGTGCTGACAGCTTCCGACCAGCCATACAATTGCGACAAGGACCCTGTGAATCCTATGACTCACGAGCAGTTGTTGGAGTGGTGTGCTTCTGAATGTGAGGCTGCCGCTACCGACCTTGATGAGCGCAAGGGTGTTGACGATAAGGATGGTGCAGCCAAAGTAACCAAGGGATTCGCTTGGGCAATGGCTGGTAAGGCTTATCTCTTCGCAGGTAAGTATGGTGAGGCAAAGACTGCTCTCAAGAAGGTTATCGACTCAGGAAAGTATGCTTTGGTTCCTGGTGATAAGTACATCGAAAACTTCCACATTGAAGGCGATGGTAACTCTGAGAAGGTCTTTGAGGTTAACTTCGAGTACAATGCCGGTAAAGGCGCTTGGGGTGGTATGATTCAGCGTTCTAGCTGGATGGAGTCTAACTATTGGAACTGGCGTTCCGACCACTTCGTAGCTGCTCCAAACAAGGCTTACAACCATATTGATGGTTGGGGTGGTCTGGGTGTTCCTCAGTGGTTTGGTGATGAGTTTGCTGCCAATGATGGTGAAGACTCTTATCGCTTGAAGGCTACTTTGAAGAACATTGACGATGCTGTTTACAACACAACTTATGGCAATGAGGACATAGATAAGTTGACTCCTGAGCAGAAGAAGACATCTACTCTTGTAGGTATCAAAGATCAGTTGAATGGTCTCTATGGTAATTCTACCTGGTTGGCATTCAAGCAAATGATGAGCCCTACTGATACAGATGGTGACAAGTATGGAAACAACATCCGCTTGAACAACTACAATGTAATGCGCTACGACGAGGTATTGCTCAACTATGCTGAGGCTTGTCTCCAGACAGGAGATGCTGGCGAGGCTAAGACATATATCAACGAGATTCAGAAGCGTGCAGGTTCAAAGACCATCAGCGAGACCGTGGATATGGACGTTCTCAAGAAGGAGAAGGCATTCGAAATGTGGTTGGAAGGTTGCCGCTGGTTCGACATCATGCGTTGGCAGGATGCCAAGGCCATCGAGCGTATCTCAGACTCAGGCAATGCTTGCACTCACCTATATGATAAGTTGTTCCGTGCACCAACATCTACAGATAAGAATGTGAAGTGGGAGCATGGTACAGAGGCAAATAGCCGCTTCTATACCGTAACAACTTCAGAGGCTAAGGATAGAGGTGCAGTCGTAGGTTTCAAGAAGGGTAAGCATGAGCTTTTGCCTTATCCACAGACTGTATTGGACAAGAACCCTAACTTGGTTCAGAACCCAGGTTGGTAATATCAGATAATCTATCATCTGAATACATAATTAATCCCGAAATCGCTTGGCGGTTTCGGGATTTTTTAGTCTCAGTATTTTTCGGTCTTCCTGATAGTGTATGTAACGTTTGTCTTTTTGTGTATGTAATGCTAGGCTTTATAGTGTATGTAAGGCTTGTTTTTATAGTGTATGTGATTTTTGCCAAAGTTTTTGTTACGCCATATAAAGTTGTTTCCCTTTATTTTTTGTACTTTTGCGCTATCAAACAACATAACAATATCATAATCTGCCAACTCTTGGCAATATCTAATAATCTTGTAAATATGAACAATAAGTTTTTGGTCGTTTCTCTGCTGATGGCAACTATGTCTGTCGGCAATATTTCTGCACAGCAGTATCCTTATCAGAACCCTGCGCTCTCTGCTCATGAGCGTGCGGTGGATTTGTGCGGTCGTCTCACCTTGGAGGAGAAGGCATCCTTGATGCTCGATGATTCTCCTGCCATCCCTCGACTTGGCATCAAGCGATTCCAATGGTGGAGCGAGGCATTGCATGGCGTGGCTAACATGGGCGACGTGACTGTCTTTCCGGAACCAATCGGCATGGCAGCCTCCTTCAACGACGGATTGGTCTTCAAGGTGTTTGATGCCACATCGGATGAGATGCGTGCCAAGTGGAACGAATTGCAGCAGAAGGGTGGCGACGTGACTCGCTTCCATTCGCTCTCCGTATGGACTCCTAACGTGAACATCTTCCGCGATCCTCGTTGGGGACGTGGACAGGAAACCTACGGCGAGGACCCTTACTTGACTTCCCGCATGGGCTGCGCCGTGGTGCGTGGTTTGCAGGGACCTGAGGATACCAAGTATCGCAAGCTTTGGGCGTGCGCCAAGCATTATGCCATCCATAGCGGACCGGAGTGGGCTCGCCATACAGATAACATCACTAATCTTTCTCCTCGTGATCTTTGGGAGACTTATATGCCAGCCTTCAAGTCGTTGGTGCAGGATGCCAAGGTGAGGGAGGTGATGTGTGCCTATCAGCGTTGGGACGACGAGCCATGTTGTGGTAATACCCGATTGCTCCAACAGATATTGAGAGACGAATGGGGATTCAAGTACTTGGTGGTTTCCGACTGTGGTGCTGTCACCGACTTCTGGGAGAACCACAAGGTATCCAGCAATGCCAAGAATGCCGCTACCAAGGGTGTATTGGCTGGTACAGACGTGGAGTGTGGATTCAACTATGTATATAAGTCGGTGCCAGAGGCTGTGAAGTATGGTGCCTTGACGGAGAAAGAGGTAGATAAGCACGTGATTCGTTTGCTCGAAGGTCGTTTCGACCTAGGCGAGATGGATGACAATAAGATTGTTTCTTGGTCGAAGATTCCTGTCTCCGTGCTTTGCAGCAAGGCGCATCGCCAGCTATCGCTCGACATGGCTTTGCAGACGATGACGTTGCTCCAAAACAAGAATGCCGTCTTGCCTCTGAGCAAGAAGGAGAAGAAGATAGCCTTCATCGGACCGAATGTGGATAACGAGCCGATGATGTGGGGCAACTATAATGGTACGCCACGCAGCACCATCACCATCCTCGATGGCATCAAGAGCCGACTGAAGAAGAGCCAACTCGTCACCTTCAAGGGGTGTGACTTGGTGAACGACCAGACCTTGGACTCTTACTACGATCAGTGTAGTATGGATGGAAAGGTTGGCTTCCGTGGTACTTTCTGGAATAATCGTGAGATGGAAGGAAAGCCTGTCACCATCACCCAGGAGAAAAATCCTGTGCAGGTAACTACATACGGTCAGCACGCTTTTGCTCCCAACGTGAAGTTGGAGGGCTTCTCTGCGAAATATGAAACTGTATTCCGCCCAAAGCAGACCAACAAGGTATTGCTGGATGTTGCTGCTTGTGGTCATTATGAAGTATATCTGAATGGTGAGAAAAAATCAGAGAAGTCAGACTGGCGTACGGCGCAGTCTCGCATCGAGTTTGAGGGCGAGAAGGGCAAGGAGTATAAGATAGAAATCCGTTACCATGAGATGCCGAACTACAACGCCGACATGAAAATCAATATCGGCCATGAGAATCCTATCGACTATCAGGCTTCGCTCAGACAGTTGAAAGATTGCGAGACGGTAGTCTTTGTAGGTGGTATCGCCCCTCAGTTGGAAGGTGAGGAAATGCCTATCGAGATACCAGGTTTCAAGGGCGGTGACCGTACCAACATCGAGTTGCCAAAGGTGCAGCGTGGTTTCTTGAAGGCTTTGAAGGAGGCTGGCAAGAAGGTGGTGTTTGTGAACTGTTCGGGTTCTGCCATCGCCTTGACTCCTGAGACAGAGAGCTGCGATGCCATTCTCCAGGCTTGGTATCCTGGTCAGGAAGGTGGCGAGGCTGTGGCCCGTGTGCTCTTCGGCGAATACAATCCAAGCGGCAAGTTGCCTATCACCTTCTATAAGGACTCGGAGCAGTTGCCTGACTTCAAGGACTACAGTATGAAGGGCAGAACTTACCGCTATATGAACGATGCCCTCTTCCCATTCGGTTATGGCTTGAGCTATACGGCATTCAATATTGGAGATGCCAGCCTGTCTAGCTCGACCTTGAAGAAAGGCGAGCAGATAACCTTGAAGGTGCCAGTGAGCAACGTGGGCAAGAAGGATGGAACGGAAATCGTACAAGTATATGTCAAGGACCCAACGGATACCGATGGACCATTGAAGAGCTTGAAAGCCTTCCAAAGAGTGGAGGTGAAGGCTGGTCAGACCGCTGAGGCTACCATCACCCTCGACAGCAAGAACTTCGAACTCTTCGATGCAGGTACCAATGCCGTGCGTGCCAAGGCTGGAAACTATGAGGTGTATTATGGCAATAGTTCGGCTGACAAGGACTTGAAGAAGGTGAATGTTACTTTCGCCTATTAAGGTAAGTGCAATGAAATAGAAATTCTCTCTCTAATTAATTATATACAATGAAAGCATGGATATGCGCTGCTGTGTTGGCGCTAGCAAGTAGTGGGGCATCGGCACAAAACCCGATTATCAGCGGACAATATTCCGCTGACCCCACCGCTCGTGTGTTTGATGGGAAGCTCTATCTCTATCCTTCCCACGATATTCCGAGCCCTATCGAGAAACTGAAGACTTGGTTCTGCATGGCAGACTATCATGTCTTTTCATCAAGTAATTTGACCGATTGGGAAGACCACGGTGTCATCGTATCGCAAGACAAGGTGCCTTGGGTACAAGATGGCAGTTATACGATGTGGGCTCCCGACTGTGTGGAGAAAGACGGAAGATACTACTTCTATTTCCCTGCCGCTCCGAAGGGTGAGGAGAAGGGATTCGCCGTAGGTGTCGCCATCGCCGACCATCCTGCCGGTCCGTTTATGCCGATGTGGAAACCTATCGAGGGCATCCACGGTATTGACCCTTGCGTGCTCATCGATCCCAAGGATGGACAGGCTTATATCTATTGGGCTGGCATGGGACTGCACATGGCTAAGTTGAAACCAAACATGATGGAACTGGCTTCCGAGCCACAACTGGTGGAGGGATTGCCCGAAGGATTCAAGGAAGGTCCTTTTGCCTTCGAACGCAAGGGTAAGTACTATTTCACTTTTCCTTGGGTGCGAGAGAAGGAAGGAACGGAGACCTTGGCATACGCCATGGCGGATAACCCGATGGGACCTTTCACCTTCAAGGGCGTCATCATGGATGAGTCGCCTACCAAGTGTTGGACCAATCATCATAGCATCGTGGAGTATCAGGGACAGTGGTATCTCTTCTATCACCACAACGACTATTCGCCTAAGTTTGATAAGAACCGATCGGTACGTGTAGATTCCCTTAACTTCAATCCCGACGGGACGATACAGAAAGTCATCCCTACCTTGCGAGGCGTAGGCATCACGAATGCTCGCACACGAATCCAGATAGATAGATATTCTGCTTTGCTAGGCAAGAGCCAGAAGCCTTCGGCCTCTTTGCAGGAGAAAGGCATTGGCATCGAATACCTCGATACCACCAACTACTTTGCAGGATGGAAGACCATCTTCGCTCAACCAAAGACCGCTCTTATATATAATCAGGTAGATTTCGGCAAGGAGAAGGTGGAAGAAATCACCGTTCGTGCCAAGTCGTCGAAGGGTGGCGTGCTTGTGGTTCGGGCTGATGGCAAGGATGGAAATGTCATCACCAAGGTCAAGATTCCGAAGATGAATGCTTGGCAGGATATTCATGCCAAGGTTCTGCGTGCGCCATTGGGTGTCCATGCGCTCCATGTTTCCCTCCAAAGTGGAGGCGATGTGCAAGTGGATTGGCTGGGTTTCGATGCCTTGCCATGGGAGAAGGGAGCCTTCGAGACGCATCTATATCGCAATCTCTTGGCGGAGATGGGATATAAGCAAGCCGACATCGACAAAAAACTCAACGAAGTTTTCCTCGATGTGTTCTATGGGAAGAACAAGGTGTATTTCGAAGTGGGCGACTCGCTGGGATACATCAGCGATGTCAAGAACCATGACGTGCGAACAGAAGGTATGTCGTATGGTATGATGGTTGCCGTGCAGATGGACAAGAAGGACATCTTCGATCGCATCTGGCGATGGAGCAAGAAGTATATGCAGCACCAAGACGGACCTTACAAGGGATACTTTGCCTGGAGTTGCAAAACAGATGGAACGCGCAATGCACAGGGAGCGGCATCGGATGGCGAACTCTACTATGTCACTTCACTCATCTTTGCATCCAACAGATGGGGCAATGATACAGGCATCAACTATCTGAAGGAGGCGCAAAACATTCTCGATTGCAGTATGCAGAAATCGGGAATGAACCGCATAGCTCCGTTCATCAACTTGGAACATCAGTTGATAACCTTTACGCCTGATCATTGGGGCGGCAAGTTTACCGACCCATCTTACCATGTTCCTGCCTTCTATGAGGTATGGGCGAAATGGGCGAAGGATGATCGCTCGCAGTTTTGGCTGGAGTGTGCGGAGAAGAGTCGCCAGTTCTTGCACAAGTGCATCAACGAAAAGACGGGCTTGAATCCAGACTATTGCAACTATGACGGCAGTTTGATGAAGACCGGTGATGTGCTGGGCGATGCCTTCCGCTATGATTCTTGGCGAGTGCCGATGAACATCGCCCTCGATTATTCTTGGGCATGCAAGGACAAGGAGTGGCAACAGCAATACGCCAATACCATCCAGAACTTCCTCTATTCGGAAGGCATCGATACATTCTTAGACCAATATAATGTGGATGGTACGATGGTGACCGATACCCTACAAGCTGGTGATGCACCTAAGGCATTGCGTCATTCCATCGGATTGGCGGCAACTTCGGCTGCCGCTTCCTTGGTCAGTACCCATGTCAAGGGTAAAGAGTTTGTCAATCGATTATGGAATGCCAAGCATGAGGCAGACAAGGACGGCTATTTCGATGGCTATTATGACGGACTGCTGAGGCTCTTCGCCTTTATGCATCTGAGTGGTCGTTATCGGATTATTGAACCAGAACAATAAGCTCTTGATGACAATCCCAATCATAAAACTAAACTAAACGATGAAAAAGTATATGAAATGCATAGTTAGATTGTTGTGTTTATGTGGGTTTCTCTTTGGGCATTCCTCTGTGGATGCCCAAACTGAGAAACTTCCTGAGGCTATCAATCCTTATTTCGGTCCTGTTAGTAAACAGGCGGTGAAGCCGAATGCGGCTGGTTTTATACAGCGATGGTTGCTTTTGGAACCCATCTCCATGCCTATCAAGTCGAATACGGTGTTTACCGATTCATACTTGAGAGAGAAGTTTTATGCACCTTATTTCCCGAAGCAACTGGAGGTGCTGCCGAAGAATGGTGCTACCGTGAAGGTGGGCAAGGAGAAATTAAAATGGCATGCGCTGGATAGCAAGCTCTATAATGTAAAGCTCTTTCGTTTTGCCACTTCATTTGGCAAGCCCAAATATGGTGTGCTGTTTTGGGCGGTGACGGTTATCGATTGTCCTGAGGAAGTGAAAGACGTTCGCTTGGCTGTCGGCTCGAATGGTGCCTCCATCTGGTGGCTCAATGGCGAGGAGGCGGTGATGCTCGAAGGCGACCGCAGAATGGTTCGTGATGATGTCGTCTCGAAGAAATTGACACTCAAGAAAGGTAGAAACATCCTTCGTGGTGCCGTCATCAATGGTCCAGGTATGAGCGACTTTTGTGTGAGATTCATCGATGGACTGGGCAATCCTATCCGCAACATATCCATTAATGTGAAGTAAAACTATGAAGCATACTCTTTTATATATCAGTGCTCTTTGCACTTTGTGTTCTGCCTCGGTTTTAGAGGCAAATGCACAGGTGGGCGAACCATTTATCCACGACCCCTCTACCATTGCCGAGTGTGACGGTAAGTATTATACCTTCGGTACGGGTGAAGGTGGACTTTGGTCGGAAGATGGTTGGACTTGGCAGGGTGGTGCCGTGCGCCCTGGTCGTGGTGCTGCTCCCGATGTCTTAAAGATTGGCGACCGCTATTTGGTGGCGTATAGCGCAACGGGTGGTGGATTGGGAGGCAGCCATCGTGGTGATGTCTTGACGATGTGGAACAAGACACTCGACCCGAAATCGCCTGATTTCAAATATACCAAGCCTGAGGTCGTGGCTTCGTCCTTGGATGATGAGGATTGCGATGCCATAGACGCAGGTCTCTTGCTCGACCCAACGACGGGCAGGTTATGGTTGAGTTATGGTACTTACTTCGGCTTTATCCGTTTGGTGGAACTCGACCCGAAGACGGGCAAGCGAGTGGAGGGTAATGAACCCATCAATATCGCCATCGACTGTGAGGCAACCGATTTGATTTATCGTAATGGTTGGTATTATCTTCTGGGAACCCACGGCACTTGTTGCGATGGTCCTAACTCCACTTATAATATCGTGGTAGGTCGTTCGCGCAGTGTGACAGGTCCCTATGTAGATAACGTAGGCAGAGAGATGCTGCAAGGTGGAGGCAAGATGGTGATTGCCGCCAATAACCTGAAGACAGGTCCCGGGCATTTCGGCAGATACATTGTGGAAAATGGTGTGGAAAAGATGTCATTCCATTATGAATCAGACTTTAAGCAAGGTGGCAGAAGTGTCTTGGCGATTCGTCCGTTGGTATGGAAGAACGACTGGCCTGTGGCTGGCGACGAGTTTCATGAAGGTACTTACGAAATCGAGTCGGAGCGTAGAGGTTATGCCTTGGAGATGGCTGTGGATTTCGTGAGAATGCAGCGTGACATCGAACCGTTCTGGATTAAACCTACCAAGCCATTGAAGAATATCGAGCCTCAGACCTTACAGGAAGTAGAGGCGGAATGGCCAAAGGGCGAGGTGAAGGTAAGAATGAACGACTATATGTTCCGTCCTCACCAGAAGTGGACCATTACGCCAGCAGGCAAGGGTGGTTATCTGGGAGGTCCATACTATAAGATATGTATCGAGGGAACCACTCGCTATCTGACAGCCACGGCTCAGCATGATGTCATCGCCAAACCAGAGTTTACTGGAGAGGATGCCCAGTTGTGGCGCATCGACCAACTCACCGATGGCACCTATCGCATCATGCCAAAGGCAGTGCCTGGAACCCAAGAGAAATTAGCCTTGGTATCGCTCGGCGATTGCACCCCAGGCTTGGCACCCTTCGATTTCGAGAGTGATAACTCGAAGTGGAACTTTAAACAGCAGTAAAAAACTTGCAACAACAATTTCCATAATTATGAGTATTTTTATGAGAATAGTAGGTAATCATCATTTTGGCAAGAGAGTGCTTTTTACGGCACTTCTCTTGTTGTTTTGTTTTTTTGGCTTTGCCCAGAACTTGCTGCATGCATTCACGTCTCCTAATGGAAGGATAGAATGGAAGGCAGAGGAAATAGTAAATCAAGTGAAGGTTTTCGACATAGCTTATCGTGATGTTCGATGGGGAAAAGGCGAGAAGCAGGTGCTTCTTGGAGCCAAAGGCGAGAGTCATGTGTTGAAAATATCGGATTATGGTTTGTGTACTAAGGATGGAGGTGGCAGAAATCTCGTCTTGAAGAGCATTTCTGAGCCTAGACTTATCTCGGAAAACTATCGGATGTTGATGGGAAAGAAGAGTGAGTGTAAGAACGAGGCAAACGAAATCGTCTATACTTTCGCTGATGACTTGCAACGACTGATGCGCATGAGGGTTCGCCTCTATGATGATGGTGTGGCATTCCGCTATGAGCTGGAAGGCTTGCAGCATACTGCCATTACTGAGGACTTGACTACTTATCATATCGCCGAGGGCACTCGCCGGTGGTTCCAACACTGGAATGAATCGTATGAAGACTTTTTCCCAATGAGTATAACGGGAAAAGGAGGAAAGCAGCATTGGGGGTATCCTTGCCTGTTGCAAGAGAATGATGTGTTTGCCTTGATTACCGAGGCGGGCATAGAGCGATACAATAGTGTTTCGTCCTTGAAGAATGAACAGAATCCAGAGGATTATCATGTGTCCTTGGACGAGAATACTCAGCATTATTCTGGAGCTTGGAATACGCCTTGGCGAGTAATCATCATCGGGAAGAAACAAGACTTGGTGGCATCTACCTTGGTGACGGATGTCAGTGCGCCTTGTCGCTTGAAAGATACTTCTTGGATTCATCCTGGAAGCGTAAGCTGGATATACTGGGCTTACAATCATGGCAGCAACGACCTGAATATCATCAAGAAATATGTAGATATGGCGAAGATTTTGAAACTGCCATACGTTTTGATTGATGCAGAATGGGACGAGATGAAGAATGGTGCGACCATTGAGGAGGCTTTGCAATACGCCAAGGACAATGGTGTCAAACCTTTGCTTTGGTATAATTCCTCTACGGCTTGGATTAAGGCATGGGGTGCGCCTGGACCTCATGAGCGATTGAATGCTCCAGAGAATAGAGAGAAGGAGTTCGCTTGGTTGGAGAAGATGGGCGTGGCAGGAGTGAAGATTGACTTCTTCGCTGGCGATAAGCAGGAGACGATGGAGTATTGCATTGACCTCTTGGAGTGTGCGGCTCGCCATCATCTCATGGTCAACTTTCATGGTGCCACCATTCCTCGTGGTTGGCAGCGTACTTATCCTAACTTGCTTTCTACGGAGGCTGTGTATGGAGCTGAGTGGTACAATAATAAACCTGTTTTGACCAACAAGGCTGCTTGCCACAATGCCACCTTGCCGTTTACCAGAGGTATCATTGGCTCGATGGATTACACCCCTTGTACATTCTCTGATTCCCAGTATCCTCATATCACAACTCATGCCCATGAGTTGGCTTTGCCTGTGCTCTTTGAATCTGCGTTGATGCATTGGGCAGATAAGCCTGAGAGTTATCTTGCACAACCGAAGGAGGTCCAGAACTTCATCTCTAATTTGCCAACCACTTGGGATGAGACTCGCTTTCTCAGTGGGTATCCGGGCGAGAGCGTCGTGATGGCTCGTCGTAAGGGAAATGTGTGGTATGTGGCAGGTATCAATGGTAAGGATGAGCCTCAAAAGCTGACTGTGGATATTTCTTCTGTTGCAGGGGCTAACGCTAAGGTCCTGTTATTTGAAGATAGCGGAAAGGCAAAGCATCCTTGGAAAATCTCAAAGCGAAAGGTTGCTGGATTGAACAACTCAATGCAGTTGCTGCCACGTGGCGGTTTCGTGATGGTTGTCAAATAATCTCAAATGATCCATGTTGCCAATGGATATGAAAAAGGAATGTAGCCACAGAATGGAAGTGGCTACATTCCTTTTTTACATTTTACAAAGTATTTGAAACATATCGTAAATATTATGTCTTCCTTTTTTTGTACTTTTGCACCTAACAATTAATAACAAAAATAACAACAACAATTTTGAACAATGAAAAAGATGATATTAGCCTCTTTGTTGCTGGGCTTGTCTGGAGCAACATCGATGGCACAGACTCCAAACATTAACTTGCCTATCATCCAGACCAAGTACACCGCCGACCCTGCACCTTACGTGCATAACGATACGGTATATCTCTATACCACCCACGATGAGGATGGAGCAGAGGGATTCTTGATGAAGGACTGGTTGCTCTATACATCTACAGATATGGTGAACTGGCAGGATCGTGGTGCCGTGGCATCCTTGAAGGATTTCAAATGGTTCAAGGGCGATAATGGTGCTTGGGCTGAGCAAGTGATAGAGCGCAATGGAAAGTGGTATATGTATTGCCCTATCCATGGTCATGGCATCGGCGTGTTGGTGGCAGATAATCCTTACGGACCTTTTGTTGACCCTATCGGAAAGCCTTTGGCTTGGGAGGGAGACTGGTTCGACATCGACCCAACCGTCTGGATTGACGATGACGGACAGGCTTATATGTACTGGGGAAACCCTGTGTTGAAAGCTGTGAAATTAAACGAGGACATGATTTCTTATTCCGACTCCATCATGCATTTCCCAAAGATTCAGGATTATCAGGAAGGTCCTTGGTTCTGGAAACGCAATGGCAATTATTATATGGCTTATGCATCCACCTGTTGTCCTGAGGGTATCGGTTATGCGATGAGCAAAGGTCCACTTGGTCCTTGGGAGTATAAGGGACATATCATGAACCATACGCCTCGCACTCGTGGCAATCACCCTGGCATCATCGACTACAAGGGCAAGAGCTACTGCTTTGGTTTGAACTATGACATCTTCCGCTTGAAGACAGGTCGTCATGCAGAGCAACGTTCGGTGGCTGCTGCCGAGATGACTTACAATGCGGATGGAACTATCCAAGAGTTGCCATACTTCCAGGATTGCAAATTGGAACAGGTGGAATGGTTCAATCCATACCGTCAGGTGGAAGCCGAGACCATGGCATGGGGATATGGCTTGAAGACGCAGCCTAAGAACCAATGGGCGCAGAAAAACAAATGGAACCAGATAGTAACAGATATTGATGAGAATGAGTACATCCTCGTGAAAGGAGTAGATTTCAAGAAGGGCGCGAGCCAGTTTGAGGTATCAGCCTCTTGCCACATGCTTGGTGGAAGTATCGAGATTCATCTGGATGGTGTGAAGGGCAAATGCATCGGCACTGTCGAAATCACGAATACCAAGGATGATTACAAGACTTTCTCTGCCAAGGTAAAGAAGGTAGCAGGTGTTCACGATCTCTATTTCGTGTTCAAGGGTGGTGACATCCAGAAGCAGAACCTCTTCTTTTTGGATTGGTGGAAGTTTAGTGAGTAAGTTGCGGGAAAGAATGGCTCTCGATGAGAAAAAACAAGTATGATAGTGATGAAGAAATATATATTAATGGTTTGTGCGTTGCTTTCCGCTCAGCTATCTGTTGAGGCTGCGGAACAGTTTGTGAAGTTCTCTTCACCAGCGCAGAATGCACTCAAGTTGACAGGATCGAATGACACCATTCGCTACAGTCGGAATGATTGGGCGGGGGTAAAATTGGCTGTGGGTAATCTTCGCAAAGACCTTCGTGCCGTGACAGGAAGCGACAAGGCTCCTATCATCGTGGCTACCGTGGGCAAGAGCGAGTTGGCAAAACGATACGCCAAGCAATGCAAACAACTGAAAGGAAAATGGGAGAAATATCTGATTTTTACAGATAAAGGACAGTTGGTTATCTTGGGCTCTGACAAGCGCGGTACCATCTATGGCATCTACGAGTTGTCTCGTCAGATAGGCGTGTCGCCTTGGTATTGGATGGCTGATGCGCCTATCGCTCATCACGATAATCTCTACATTACTCCAGGTGCTTATACGGATGGAGAACCTAAGGTGAAATATCGCGGCATCTTCATCAATGATGAGTGGCCATCGTTTGGCGGATGGTGTACCAACAAGTTTGGTGGCATCAATTCCAAGGCTTATCGCCATATCTTCGAATTGTTGCTCCGCTTGAAGGCTAACTATTTCTGGCCTGCCATGTGGGGAACCAACTTCAATGAGGATGATCCGGAATCGCCAAGACTCGCCGACGAGATGGGCATCGTGATGGGAACCTCTCATCATGAGCCGATGATGCGTTCGCACAGAGAGTATCTGAAGCGCAAAAACGAAGTGGGACCATGGAATTATGCCACCAATCCTGAGCGCATCGAGAAATTCTTCCTAGAGGGTATGAAGCGCAATAGTAAGTACGACAACCTCGTAACTATCGGTATGCGAGGCGATGGAGATACGGCAATGGGCAATGGAGATGATGCCGAGAACATCAAGACCTTGGGAAAAGTGGTTGCCGCCCAGCGTCGCATCATCGAACAAGCATACGGTCGTCCTGCCAATACGGTGCCTCAGCTTTGGGCAATCTTTACCGAGGTACAACGTTATTATGACGCAGGCTTCACCGTGCCTGACGATGTAACCCTCCTGTTCTGCGACAACAACTGGGGCTATATCCGTCGCAAGGGTACCGCCGAAGAGCGTAAGCGCAAGGGTGGCCTGGGACTTTATTACCACATCGACATGAATGGTGGTCCTTGGAACGACCGTTGGGTGAACACCACTACCATTCCGAAACTCCGTGAACAGTTGCATGAGGCTTACGCCAGTGGCATCGACCGCATCTGGATTATCAACGTGGGTGACTTGAAGCCAAAGGAAGTGCCTATCGACTTCATCATGAACTATGCTTGGAATCCTGATGCCATTCAGCCAGGAGATGAGCAACCTTGGTTGGAGCGTTTCTCCAGCAGTATCTTCGGAGAGGAGAATGCCAAGGAGATAGCCGATATGATAGCGAAGTACAGCAAGTACAATCTGATGCGCAAGCCTGAGGTTCAGGTACCAGGTATCTTCAATGAGCATGAGATGCTCGTCACTTCTCAACGTTGGAATGCGCTCGCGCAGAGAGCGGAGAA
>DBLF01000082.1:10427-31845 GCA_002297965.1 Candidatus Segatella papionis | reverse complement strand
TATTACCCTGTGGTGGCGAGTGCTAATGTGGCAGAGATCTACAATCATGCCACGATGGGGGATAGTCTTGGTATCGAAGCAATGATGCAGAAGGACAGGGAACTCTCTGGCTATTATAATAATGTGATGGCTGGAGGAAAGTGGAAAGGTATGATGTCGGATAACCACATCGGTTACACCCATTGGGCAATTCCAGAGAAAAATGTCAATCCAATGACGTTGGGCTACAAGGTGGAGCATCCGCTTAACGCTACGACTTCAGCTACCGAGATAGATATTCCTTCTTATCAATACGCTCGAATCACGGAAGGCAAGGATGCCAAGTGGATATTCCTGCCAGACTTAGGTCGTGGCAAGGGCTGTATGGGTAGCAGTAATGTGATGGCGGCGAGCCACATTGATGGTAAGGGTGCTGCGCTCGAATACGACTTTGACCTGAAGGAAGACAACGACCAACTCGCCATAGCCCTGGGCATTCTTCCAACACAGGATGTTTATCCTGCTAGAGGTCTTCGTATCGGAGTACAGATAGACGACCAACCTATGCAGATAGTGGATGCCCGACAAGGATTCCATGATGAGTTTCAGGAATATACTGCCAAGAATCTTGCTGTGTCCAAGAAGTTGAAACCATTGCCAAAGGAACCTCATCTTGCCTTGAATGGTTGGTGGAATGGTAAGAAACAACTCCGCCGCACCGAGGTGTTTGACAATCAGCGTTGGTTGGCAGCAACCTCAACGAGGGCTTTGAAGGCAGGCAAGCACACTGTTCGCATCGTCATGATAGACCCAGAAATCGTGCTGGAACAAGTAGTTGTTAATCCAGATAACAGCAAATATAGTTATTTGGGCGCAAGCCTTTAGTGGGGCACAAGAGTTAGTACTTTTTATAAAATATACCTATAAAATATTGAATAAAATATGAATTCAAAAAAGATGATAACTTTCAGTATGCTGCTCGCTATGCAGTGTGCAGCATACGCACAAAATCCAATCGTGCAAACCCAATTGACCACCGACCCAGCTCCATTGGTCGTTGGTGACCGTCTTTATGTCTATACCGGTCATGATGAGGACAAGGCTGATTTCTTCTGGATGAACGAATGGCGTGTCTATTCCACTACTGATATGGTGAACTGGACAGACCATGGTTCGCCTCTCGACCTGAGTTCCTTCTCCTGGGCAGATGACCGTGCCTGGGCTGCGCAGACCATCGAACGCAATGGCAAGTATTATTGGTATATTTGCGCCCATTCCAAGTTGACGGGCGGTATGGCGATTGGTGTGGCTGTGGCAGACTCGCCAACAGGACCTTTCAAGGATGCCATCGGAAAACCTCTCTTCGACAATGGCAGCTGGGATAACATAGACCCAACCGTTTGGCTCGATGATGATGGACAGGCTTATCTCTATTGGGGAAATCCACATCTGTATTATGCCAAGCTCAATGAGGACATGGTGAGTTTCAAGGGTGGCGTTGACCCTAAGGAGGCTGTGGATGCAAAAAGAGAAGTGGGCAGAATCCACATGACCGTGGATGGCTTCGGCGCTCCTGATGTCGAGAACCGAGATTCTACCGTGAAATACAAGGACAATTATACCGAGGGACCTTGGTTTATGAAACGTGGCAAGAACTACTATATGCTCTATGCGGCAGGAGGTGTGCCTGAGCATATCGCTTATTCCATGAGCAAGAAACCGCTTGGACCTTGGAAGTACAAGGGAGAAATCATGCCTTTGGAAAAGACGGGCTCCTTTACCAATCATTGTGGAGTAACCGACTATAAGGGAAAGTCTTATTTCTTCTATCATACAGGTAAGTTAGGTGGTGGATTTGGCAGAAGCGTGGCTGTAGAGGAGTTCAAGTACAATGCCGATGGCACGTTCCCTATCATCCACCATACCGATGCCGGTGTGTCGCCTATCGCTACGCTCAATCCTTACAAACGTCAGGAAGCGGAGACCATTGCTTACTCTAAAGGCGTGAAGTCGGAGCAGACCGACGGGACTGGTGTCTATATCTCAGAGATTCACAATGGCGATTATATCAAGGTACGTGAGGTGGATTTCGGAAATGCAAGTCCTCAGACCTTTGCCATGTCGGCGGCTTGTAGTTCGTTGGGTGGAACCTTGGAGGTACATCTAGATAAGATAGATGGAGAGAAGGTGGCTTCTGTCGATGTAACCAAGACCGGCGGCTGGGAGAAATTCAAGACTTTCTCTACAAAAATGCAGAAGCAGGTAACGGGTAAGCACGACCTCTATTTTGTATTTAAGGGAATGAAGGGTAGCAAGCTCTTTAACTTCGATTGGTGGAAATTCGAGAAGGATTTTACGAACCCTGTCTTGTGGGCGGATGTGCCTGATATGGATGTCATTAGAGTAGGGGATAATTTCTATATGGTGAGCACCACTATGCATTTGATGCCTGGTGCACCAATCATGAAGTCGAAGGACTTGGTAAACTGGGAGACGGTGAACTACATCTTCCCGAAGCTTACCGACTCTCCGAAGTATGATATGAAGGAAGGTACTGTATATGGTCGTGGACAATGGGCTACTTCCTTGCAGTACCATCGAGGCAAGTTCTATGCGCTCTTTGCACCGAACGACAATCCGGGTGGCGAGACTTACATCTGTACAGCCGATGACATAGAGGGCAAGTGGACCATCCACAGCCGTTTGCAGCACTTCCACGATGCAGCTCTCTTCTTCGACGATGATGACAAGGCATACGTGATTTATGCCACTGGCGATATGGTGCAGTTGAACTCAGACTTGACGGCTGTCGTAGAGGGAAGTCATCGTCGATTGTTCGAGCGTGATGCCGAGGAGAATGGATTGTTGGAGGGTTCTCGCATGATTAAGCACAATGGCAAGTATTATCTCTTGATGATTTCTTGGGTGAACGGACATCCACGTCGTGAGGTTTGCTATCGTGCGGACCACATCACGGGTCCATACGAGAAGAAGGTGATACTCGAAACCGAGTTTGGTGGCTTTGGTGGCGTAGGTCAGGGAACCATTGTCGATGACAAGGATGGCAACTGGTACGGACTCATCTTCCAGGATAGAGGAGGTGTGGGAAGAACTCCAACGCTAGAACCTTGTCGCTGGGTAGATGGTTGGCCTATGCTTACAGACGAGAACGGCAAGATACCTACCACCATGCAGAAGCCTATCTTAGGTTATGATAGCAAGGGATTGGTATATAGTGACGATTTCAATAGCGATAAACTTGACTTGCAGTGGCAGTGGAACCACAATCCTGTGGATGATGCATGGTCGCTGACAGAGCGCAAGGGATTCTTGAGATTGAAAACATCTCGCATCTCTCCAAATATCTTCTTGGCTCCAAATACGATCAGTACTCGTACCGAGGGACCAACTTGCGAGGGTATCGTGAAAATGGATGTGAGCAAGATGAAGGATGGAGATGTGGCTGGTCTTTCCGCTTTCCAAAGTGATGCAGCTTTGTTGTCTATTGTGAAGGAGGGCAAGAAGATGTATCTTGTGGGTACCAAGGAGAATGTCTCATTGACCCAAAAAGAGAAAGCTGTGACCGACGTAAAGCGTGAGGAAGTATATCGCCAGGCTTTGAATCTGAAAGCAGATAAAGCCACGAAGTCTAGCATCATCTATCTGAAGATGAACTGTGATTTCCGCAATCATGCAGACCTCGCCAATTTATCGTATAGTGTGGATGGAAAAACTTGGATTCCTGTCATCAAGAGCTTCAAGATGAACTATGATTGGAGTCGCTTCTTCATGGGAACTCGTATCGCCATCTACAATTATGCAACCAAGACGGCAGGTGGATATGTGGATGTGGATTCTTTCGAATATTCCAAGGGAAAGTAAGTAGTTTTAGTACATTTATTGTGAAATAAGATGGCAGAAGGTTGAGAAAATCAAAACTTTTTCTTAACTTTGTGCCATCTTTTGTAAAAAATGAACTTATTAATCAATAATCTACGATGAATAGAAATGTAATCTTGTTGGGATGTGTAGCCTTGGCTTTGTCATTACCTTTGCATTTGATGGCAAAGAAGGCTAATCCTGATAATAGCACAAAACTTTGGTACACTGCTCCAGCTAAGCACTGGTTGGAGGCATTACCTATCGGTAACTCCCATTTGGGTGGAATGGTGTATGGCGGCATCCAAGATGAAACTATCCAGCTGAACGAAGAAACGTTCTGGAGTGGAGGACCTTACAATAATAACAGTTCGAAATCTTTGGAGAATCTTCCGAAGGTTCGTGAGTTGATATTTGATGGTAGGGAAGAGGAGGCTGCTAGTCTAATCAACCAAACCTTTATTCCAGGTCCTCATGGTATGCGGTTCTTGCCAATGGCTAACTTGCATATCATGATGAAAGATGGAGGGGATGGCGCAATGTATCATCGTGAATTAGATTTACGTAAGGCATTGAACCATACCCAATTTGAACTCAATGGTGTGAGATACGAGCGAACTACTTTCGCCTCTCTGGCTGATGGAGTGATAGTTTGCCATATCAAGGCAAATAAAAAGGGAAAGCTAACGTTTGGATTTAGTCTTGATGCTCCTTTCGATTATCATGTGAAAACCACAACCAATGGGCTTCTCTTGAAAGTGAAAGGACAAGACCAAGAGGGTATAAAAGCTGCTCTAACTGCCGAATGTTTGGCAAATGTGCAAACTGATGGTCAGGTGGGTGTTGCGGATGGAAAAGCAGCGAATGGTCATGATGCGAGTGTGGCGGTGGTGAATGCTACGGAGGCTACCATTATCGTGAGTGCTGCTACCAACTTCGTTAATTATCATGATGTATCGGGCAATGCTTCACAACGAAATAATGACTATATCAATAAAGTAAAAGGATTGAATTATGCTCAGTTGGAAAAACGACATGTTGAGGCTTACCAAAAGCAATTTGGTACTTCTTCTTTGACATTGATGGCTGATGCCAATGCCCAGTTGCCTACTGACCAACGATTGGATAAGTTTGCTGGAAGCAAGGATATGGCAATGGTGGCACTGATGTACAACTATGGTCGTTATCTCTTGATTTCTAGTTCTCAACCGGGTGGGCAAGCTGCCAATTTGCAAGGTGTTTGGAATGACAACAAGAATGCGCCTTGGGACAGTAAATATACCATCAACATCAATACGGAGATGAATTATTGGCCTGCTGAGGTCACGAATCTGGGTAATACGATTGAGCCTCTTTTCTCTCTTATCAAGGACTTGAGTGAGACGGGGGCAAAGACGGCCCGTGAGATGTATGGTTGTCGTGGATGGATGGCTCATCATAACACGGACATTTGGCGTATTGCCGGTCCTGTAGATGGAGCGCAATGGGGTATGTTTCCGAATGGTGGAGCTTGGTTGACTACTCATCTTTGGCAACATTATCTTTATACAGGCAACAAAGCTTTCTTGCAGAAATGGTATCCTGTGATAAAAGGTGCAGCAGAGTTTTATCTTGACTATATGCAAACTTTGCCAGGAACGAAATGGAAAGTAACTGTGCCTTCGGTGAGTCCAGAGCAAGGCCCTAAAGGCAAGAAAACGGCTGTGACGGCAGGATGCACAATGGATAATCAAATCGCTTTTGATGCCTTGACAAGTGCGGTGAAAGCTTCGGAGATATTGGGCGTGGATGAGGCTGAGCGTAAGGATATGCAGAAGTTGGTTTCTCAGATTCCACCGATGCAGATAGGTAAATATGGACAGTTGCAAGAGTGGCTGATTGATGCCGACGACCCTAAGAACGAACATCGACACATCTCTCATCTCTATGGGCTGTATCCATCTAATCAAATTTCTCCGTTCCGTCACCCAGAACTGTTTAATGCTGCAGCCACCACCTTGAAGCATCGTGGTGACATGGCAACGGGATGGAGCTTGGGATGGAAAACCAACTTCTGGGCTCGTATGCTCGATGGCAACCATGCCTTTAAGATTATCAGCAACATGTTGCATCTTTTGCCAGTTTCAGAAAATGAATGGGAAGCGAGTCGTCCTGATGGACGAATTTATCCTAATCTCTTCGATGCACACCCACCTTTCCAAATAGATGGCAACTTTGGTGTGACAGCTGGTATTGCCGAGATGCTTTTGCAGAGTCATGATGGAGCTGTACATCTTCTTCCAGCCTTGCCTGATGCTTGGAGCGAAGGAGAGGTAAAGGGACTTCGTGCTCGCGGAGGCTTTGTAGTGGATATGGCTTGGAAAAATGGTAAGTTGCTCTCGGCAAAGATTTATTCTACCATAGGTGGCGTATTGCGTATTCGTTCGTATGTCCCCTTATATGCAAAAGGATTAAAAAGGGCTGTTGGTGCTTGTCCAAATAAGTTGCTTGCTCCTGAACGGATAAAGCAACCGATAGTGGAACTTCATCGACAAGAAAATGTGGGGAAGACTAATATTCCTATTGTTTATGAATATGATTTGGATACTCAGGTAGGTAAAATATACAATATAAAATAGTATTGCTGTAATGAATGAAAATTAGATTTTTTTGGTGCAGATAAGATTATCTATGAGTAAAACGACATCGTATGCTTTGATATGAGCAGTGATGTCGTTTTGTCTTATTCGAAATACAAGGTAAGGGCTATCATTTTGCTATGAGCCTTATTCGCAGCCAAGGTGTAAGGAAGCATATTCTTGTCTTTCACATCCTTTGAATGATTCTTGTCGTAAGTGTCTGTGATGCCATACATGAATTTTAACTCTGGACGGAGTTTGAAGAACGGCAAATAGAAATCGCTTCCTACTCCCAATTCTAAAAACAAGTCCGTTTTCTTCAATTTGATGTAATCGTTGCTTTTGCCATTAAGATTCAACATAGGATTGATACCTACCATTATGTAAGGACGATGATTGTTGAAGCGTTGGGCGGCGAATATCAAATCGAATGCACTGGAAATATATGCGGTTTTCAGCTCTTGTTTCTCCTCTTTAGAATTTCCCAGCCCGTCTTTTTCTAGAAGATTACGATAGGAAAAATGACGCGTACCGAAATACATGGCTGGTGCGATTCTCAATTGTAAATGGCTGTTGAGTCTGAATTCTCCCAATACTCCTACCGTAAATCCTGGATCCCAACGGTCTTGGTCAACTGTTACACATCCTTGTTGTTCTGTTCCTACGGCATCAGTATAGGATATTGTACCCACATTGTTGAATTCTATATCTTGTAAATGTGTTCCAACAAGAATGCCAAAATGAAAGGGACGCAAATCGGTGTACGGACGATTCTCTACCGTCCTGTCCTGAGCCATAGCTTGCAGGCTGCCGACTATTAATAATATGATAATGATAATCTTTTGTTTCATATATCTATTAACGGAAGAGAAGGGCTGTTATTGTTTGGCGCTTTATTTCGATAATGTATAAATTGAATTAAAAACCAAAAAAACTTATACCTAATTGTAGGTATATTGAAAAATAATTATTATCTTTGCACCATCAAAAGTAGGTAAGGATACCTTGCTTGCGATAAAGCAAATTATACAAAAACATTTCATAGAAGATTATACAAAAACATTATTAATTATAAAAACATTAAGATTATGGCATACGTAATTGGTGACGATTGTATCGCTTGCGGTACATGTATCGATGAGTGCCCATCAGGCGCTATTTCTGAGGGTGAGAAGTATTCTATCAACCCTGACCTTTGTACAGAGTGTGGTACTTGTGCAGATGTTTGCCCTAATGAGGCAATCAGTCTTCCATAATTATTTTATGGACAGATACTTTTAGTTACATAAAACATTGAGAGCGATTCCTTTCAGGGGGTCGCTCTTTTCGCTTTTTGTTTTTTTCGTTTTTCTTTTGATTGTTTCTTTTGTCGGCTTATTCTATTCCCTTTTATTCAGGTCTCCTTAATTTTTCCTTTATACTTTTCGATTCTCCCTTTATTATTCTTCTTCTTTCCTTTTTCTCTTCTTCTTCTTCTTCTTATTATTATTTTCTTATCTCTTCTCCCTTCTCCCTTCTCCCTTCTTCCTTTTCCCTTTCTTTCTATCTCTTTTTCTTTTTAAGTGTAAAGGTATAGTAATAAAAAAAAGTGATAGCCCAAATAGACTATCACTTTTTATATGAAATCTTAAATGTTCAAGTATCTAAAAGGTGTGTTGCATTACTGTGCAGCAGACTCCTCAAGACCCAATGCCTTCTTGGCAAGTGAGTTGTTTGGATCAAGCTTGATCAATTTCTCAAAGTATGGCTTAGCTGTCTCCAAGTTGTTCTTGGAGCTCCAGTAGATGTAACCAGCGTTCTTGTAAGCCTGTATCAAGTAACCTTTCTCATCTTCATCATATTGCTTGCTCTCCAACTCATCGATAACTTTCTGATAGTTCTCCAGTGCCTTGTCATCCATCTCGTTCTGGAAAGCGATGTTGGCAGCTTGCAAATCTGCGTATGCTTTCAGCTGAGGATATTTGGCTGCGAATGAGTTGTAAACACCAATTGCTTTTTCTACATTGGCAACCTTGGCTGCTTCATTCTTGGATTCTTTAGCTTTTTGAGCCTTGGCATTATAAATCTCAGCCATCTTCACATAGTCTGAAGGAGCTACATTAGGATTTTTGTCCATGTAGAGCTGACTATATTCGATAGCCTTGTCCTCATTACCCATAGCCTTGTAAGTCTCAGAAATATACTGATATGGCTTGAAGTCTTCCTTGTTGATTTCCAAAGCCTTGTTGTATTGCTCCAAAGCCTGATCGTATTGCTTGTTTCCAGCAAGAGCCAAACCATAGTAAGAGTAAATGCTAGAATTCTTCTTTACGTCAGCATTGTTTATAATGGCGTTAGCATAGTTGAGTGCATCCTCAAACTTCTCTGTATCTACTGCTGAGCGCATTGCCAAAATCTGGAAGGCTGTATCCTTAGGATATTTCTGCATTCCTTCCTTGCAGAGAGACAAGGCTTCGTCCTTCTTGTTGAGCACGTATGTGGTGAAGCAGTACTCATAGAAGATGTACTCTTCCATAGTCGAGTGCTTTGCTTTTGAGAAATACTCGTAGGCTTTCTCATATTCACCGATAGAGTAGTAGTTGTGTCCTGTCTCTGCCTCAATAGGGTAGTTAGGGTCAACTTCTTTCAGCTTGCTCAAAGCATCTGCAGAAGCCTTTGGGTCTATTTTGCGATAAACATTGGCGTAGCTGATATAACCCTGAGGATTCTTCGGATCCATCTCCATACACTGACCATACCATGTGGCAGCCTCGCCACCATTGTCTTGCATTGCATAGATGTCACCTTTCAAGATGTAGGCATCACCATAGTTCTTGAACTTTGCAATGACAGCATCTGCCACTGCATTGGCATCATCATACTTCTTGTTGATAACAAGGGCATTTCCGAGTGCTACGAGAGCCTTAGGATCCTTCTTGAAAGTCTTCTGATATTCTTTGAGATCCTTTGCGAATACTTTGGCATCGATGTTGCCCGACTTCAATGTAGTCTCTATTGGCTTGAGAGCGTCTTTATAGTTAACGTCTTGAGCCATTGCAGGAGCTGCCAATCCCATGACGAGCAAACCTGCTACTAAATATTTAACTGCTTTCATAATTCTACTTTTTACGTCGCTTTTTTACTTTAATTGCGTTTTACATTGACTGTCTTGTATGTAATATCTCCTCTATAAGGAAGCAAACCTGTCTTGAAGAGGATGAGTTGACCTTTCGGATTGGAGATGTAGTTGGCGAAGCTCCAAGGCAATGCCTTGTGAGGATCAACAACGATAGCGTATATAGTTCGTACGAATGGGTATCTACCATCTAGCAAATATGCCTGATAAGGTTTCCAACTGTTCATTGGAGTAGCTTTGTCTTTGATAGAAACCGACACGACGTGAATGTTCTTCTTGAATGTGGTGTTGGTGGAATCTCTTCGGTCATTCAACCAGTTGGAGCCAATGACACCTATGGAGCCTGGATTTTGATCCACAAAGTCTATAACCTGCTTACTAGTTTTTGCAGCCATAATCTTTGCGCCCATTTTCGCTCCGTGCAGAACTGAATCTACAACGAAGTTGGTAGTAGCAGAGCGAGTGTTGTCGAAGATCACTTCGATTTCGCCCCTTTTTGATCCGGGAACAATATCACTCCATTTTGTAGCCTTGCCTGTCAAGATACGCTTGATGTCGTTCACTGTGATGCAAGTATCATTATTATTCTTGTTGACAATGAATGACAAGCCGTCGTAACCGATAGGGAAAACTGAAGGAATTACATTGCTCTTCGACTTCAAGTATGCGATTTCGCTATCCTTCAAGTTGCGGGTAGTGAACAGGAGTGCCGTCTTGAAATCCTTAATCATCTGAAGCCCGGTAACTTCATCTGTGTATTTTGGTTTGAGCTTAGCCTTAGGATATTCAAACTCAAACTGACTTCTTTCTTCGTCAATGATAGGACTCAAACTCTCATCAGCCACAAACTCGATTGTGCCCGAAGTTGGAGTATCAGTTCTACCATCTTTGGCTTTCTTCTCGCCACAAGACGAGAAGAAAGCCATTGATAGTACTGTTAATCCTATACCTAAAAAAATATAAGATGTTCTTTTCATTCTATTACTGCAATCTAAATACAACTGGTACAGTATATTTAACACGTACAGCAGAACCGTTTTGCTTACCTGGTTTCCACTTAGGCATGCTCTTAACGACACGCTGTGCCTCACGGTCAAGTGAAGGGTCAACGGAACGAGCTACCTTTACATCTGAGATAGACCCATCACGCTCTACCACGAATGATACGATAACACGACCCTGTACACCATTCTCCTGTGCTACGACAGGATACTTGATGTTGCTTGCCAAGTATGACATCAAGGCACCTTGTCCACCAGGGAACGAAGGCATCTCCTCTACGACATCGAAGACCTTGGTTGCAACCTCAGGTTTTGGTGCTGGTGGTGGTGGTGGGGCTGCTACTGCAATTTCAGTACGTACAGCTTCCACGGTACGATCCTTAGTACCTTCCTTGTTTTCTGTACCGACAGCTACCTTGTCGTCCAGTTTATCCATCTGCTTAACTTGGTTTTCCTCTTTTACGAGTTCATCCTTCTTAATGACAGGTGCAGTAAACTTCTGAGTCTCGCGAGCCACAGGAATCTCCTTCTTAGGTTCAATCTTTGGCTTCACTGGCTCTTTCTTCTTTTCTTCCTTCTTAGCCTGCTGCTGGAGCTTAGCCAGCTCCATAGCTTCCATATATGCCTGCTGTTCTTCGGCCTGTTTCTGTTCGATGACTTTCCAAGCCAAGAATCCACCCACGAGAGCTGCAGCAATGACCAAGATGAGAAGAGCTTTAATGTTTCGACCAGAAGTACCCTTACGAAGCTGGTATGCACCATACTCCTTGTTCTTTCCGGCGAAAACCATATCGACCCATTTAGGATCGTAAAGATCTATTTTTGCCATTTCTTTCTTGTTTTAAATTGTTAGCACTCACCTTACATCTTAACGTTTCTAGACTTGAGAAGCTTCTCATCGTCTGCGTTAATCTTATCGATGACGTACGTACCAATGTTTGAAATCTGCATTTCGTCGAGAGCGTCAACCATATTCTTGTAAGAAGCGTTGTCTGTTGGCTTGATGACGATGGTCAGAGTAGGAATCTTACCATCCTTCAAGTTACCAGCCTTCAAATCACTGAGCTTCTTCTGATAGATGCTATCAGGATACTGCTTAGGATTCTTCTGACGATCCATGTTCAACTCCTTAACAGCGAGCGAGATTCTTTCTACTGGACGTGTACCGTTCTCAGTAGCATGCTCTCTCAAGACCTTACGGATACCCTGGCTGCCCCATGTTGTCTCCTTCAACCATGCAGGGTTGTCGTACTGAGGGATACCAGCTCCATAGTAAATCTTGTTGTCGGCTGTTACGTAGAGAGTCACTGTCTCAGAAGCCTTAGCCTCGTTCTTCTGGTCTTCTTGAGTGTTCTCATCATTACTTGGCATAGTCAGCTCCATTGTCTGAGGTTTGCTCAAAGATGTACACAGCATGAAGAACGTGATAAGAAGCATGAGCATATCCACCATAGGCGTAAAGTCTACGCGGACATTCATTTTCTTTTGTTTGCTTTCTTTCTTAGCCATTTATTCGTCCCCCTGTTGTTTTAACTGTGTAATCATATAGTAATGACTCTCGTCCATATCCTGGAGTTCGTTCATCACTCTCTTAACTGTCTTGTAAGGTGTAGAAGCATCTGCCTTGAGGGCAATCTTGATGTCTTCGTTTACGTTACGAGCTGCGTCAACCCACTGCTGGAACTCGCTCATACCACCCTTGATACTGTCGAGAGGAATACCTTTAGTTTGGAGATACTGTGGACGCTTAGATGCGTTCATTGCCAAATAAGTGCTCATGTCACCCATTGGAACACCGAATGTACCCTCGCTCTTGAATGTCTCAATCTGCTTAGGGCTTAATGACACGCCAAAGTTGCTAGTCATTGTGCTCAGTGTTGCTCCCAACTGATCAGTATTGTCAATACTCATAAATACTTGGCCTTCGCCGGTTGGTCTTCCGGCTTTGTCCTTTTCAGGACTTACCAAGATTGTCAAGACGCCGTTCTCAGGCACCTTAATCTCAGACACTGATCCTGGAGTATTTACCTTCACAGGCTCATTCTTTACGAATGTAGAGGTGAGCATGAAGAAGGTAAGCAACAGGGTCATAACGTCTGACATAGGCGTCATATCGATCCAAACGTCACTCTTCTTAATTTTTACTTTACCCATAGCGATAAAATTTTAAAGGGTTAGCAAAAATTAAGCCTCTTCTGCGTGGTTAGCTTCGTATGTCTGAGCAATTGAGTAACCTACCTCGTCGAGTGCGTATGTCAACTTATCAACCTTGTTTGTGAATGTGTTGTAAGATACAACTGCACACCAAGATGTCAAAATACCGAATGCGGTGTTGATCAACGCCTCAGAAATACCTACAGAAAGTGCTGCTGAGTCAGCGCCACCACCTTCACCCATGGCCTGGAATGACTTGATCATACCGGTTACAGTACCGAGAAGACCGGTCAATGTACCAAGTGTTACGATAGTTGCGATGATAGGCAAGTTCATTGTCAAAGTTGGCATCTCCAACTGAGTTGCCTCCTCGTGAGCCTGCTGAATCTTAGCTACCTTCTGAGCCTTCTTCAAAGATGCGTTAGCACCAGACTCCATTGACTTGTAAGCGTTCAAAGATGCCATTACTACGTTAGCAACAGTACCCTTCTGCTTGTTGCAGAGCTGCTCAGCCTTTGCGAAATCGTTAGCGTTCAAAGCTGCCTTGATGTTAGCAACGAACTTAGGAAGAGCACCTGTACCTGTAGCGGTCTTAAGAGCCAACCAACGCTCGATAGTCATAGCCAACACTGTGAGCAACAATGTGTGGATTACAGGCACGATTACACCACCTTTGTAAATTGTACCCCAAATGTCTGCTGGGTGATCCTGTACACCTGGATCCTGGAAGTGCATGTCATTGCCGAACCATGTGAAGAACAATGTGAATGCGATGATAGCACATACCACGATGATCCAGAATGCGCCTCTTACTCCCTGAAAGCCCTCAGACTTCTTAGCTGGGGCTGCTTGTTTTGTAGTTGCCATAATTTTACTTTTTTAAATTATTAGTTAATAAATTATTAATTTTTCTTGTTCTATTTTAGTTGCTTTGTATTCCTAGTTTGTGTTGTCGTGGATAAACACTCTTAGGTTTTCCAAATTCCTTTGGCAAAGATAATAAATATTGATTAACTATCAGCCTAATTAAGAAGTTTTAACGAGATATTGGCTTAAATTAAACCAATATCTCGCTTTTTTCTTACAAAATGCCAGCTCTTTTGGCATTTTGGGGCTGTATTTATTTCAATTTGCTCAATGCTTCTTTGATGCGGCGGATTGCTTCCACGATGTTCTCGTCGCTGGTAGCATAGCTCATGCGGAAGCAGTCTGGATCGCCGAATGCATCGCCACCTACTGTTGCTACGTGTGCTTCCTCCAAGAGATACATAGCGAAGTCGGTAGAGTTGTTGATGGTCTTCTCGCCATTGCTCTTGCCGAAGTAGCTGTTGCACTTAGGGAACAGATAGAATGCTCCTTGTGGCATGTTGACCTCCAAGCCCGGAACTTCCTTAGCGAGTTTGACTATCAAGTTGCGACGACGCTCAAATGCCTGACGCATTTCTTCCACGGCACTTTGGTCGAGTGTATATGCTGCCTCGGCAGCTTTCTGGCTGATTGAGCATGTGCCGCTGGTGTATTGACCTTGCAACTTGTTACAGCCTTTGATAATCCACTCTGGTCCTGCCAAGAAGCCAATTCTCCATCCTGTCATGGCGTATGCCTTTGACACGCCGTTGGCGATGATTACCTGCTCCTTCATGCCAGGCTCCTGAGCGATGCTGTGATGCTTGCCAATATAGTTGATGTGCTCGTAGATTTCATCTGCCAACACGAATACTTCTGGATGTTTCTTGAGAACTGCTGCCAATGCTGCCAATTCTTCTTTAGAATATACGCTACCTGTAGGGTTGCTTGGTGAGCAGAGGATGAGCATCTTGGTCTTGTCGGTAATGGCATTTTCGAGCTGCTCGGCTGTCATCTTGAAGTCTTGATCGAAACCAGCGTTTACGATGACTGGTACACCACCTGCCAATTTTACCATCTGTGGATAGCTTACCCAGTATGGAGCAGGGATGATGACTTCGTCGCCTGGATTGACGAGTGCCAATACTGCGTTGCAGACGCATTGCTTGCCACCTGTACCAACAATCACTTCGTTGACTGTGTAGTCAAGTCCGTTCTCATTTTTCAATTTGGCAACAATAGCTTTTCGTAAGTCTGGATAACCAGGAACAGGTGAGTAACGCGAGTAATTCTCGTCGATAGCCTTCTTCGCAGCCTCCTTGATGTTGTCTGGAGTGTTGAAGTCTGGTTCACCTACGCTCATGTTGATAACATCGATACCCTGAGCTTTCATTTCACTACTCTTCTGTGACATCGCCAGCGTTGCTGAAGGTGCCAATCTGTTAAGACGATCAGATAATTGTGCCATAATTCTTTTTTCTTGTTAATTATTCGTGTGCAAAATTAAGCAAATTATTTCTTTTTCGGAAGAAAATCGGTCATTATTTCTGCTGTTGAAGCAAAATAATAACATAATTTACATTATCCGAGGTGTAAAGTGTGCCCCATGCGGTCTCTCTTGGTCTTGAGATAACGTTCGTTATACTTGTTTGGGGTTACTTCTATTGGTACGTTCTCTACAATTTCGAGTCCGTATGCCTCCAGTCCGACGCGCTTTACGGGGTTGTTGGTGAGCAAGCGCATCTTGTGTACACCTAGGTGGCGAAGCATTTGTGCGCCGCAACCATAGTCGCGCTCATCTGGCTTGAAGCCGAGGTGCGTGTTGGCGTCAACGGTGTCGTAGCCTTCTTCCTGCAACTTGTAGGCGGCAATCTTGTTCATCAGCCCTATTCCTCTACCTTCCTGTTGCATATAGATTACCACGCCTTTGCCAGCTTCCTCTATGGCTTGCATTGCCTTGTGCAGTTGCTGCCCGCAATCGCATCGCTTGCTGCCCAGAATGTCGCCTGTGGCGCATGATGAGTGTACACGTACTAGGATTGGCTCGTCTTCATTCCATTCGCCCTTGATGAGAGCCATGTGCTCCAAACCATTACTTGACTGGCGGAAAGGAATGAGGCGGAAGTGACCATATTCGGTTGGCATATCTACCTCTTCGCCTACTTCGATGAGGGACTCTTTCTTGAGACGGTACTTGATCATGTCCTTGATAGAGATGATCTTGATGTTCCATTCTTTCGCCATTTCCATTAGTTGCGGTAGGCGAGCCATGGTGCCGTCTTCGTTCATGATTTCCATCAGTGCACCTGCTGGGTAGAGACCTGCCATCTTGCAGAGGTCGATGGCTGCCTCTGTGTGTCCGCTTCTTCTTAACACACCGTTGTCTTGTGCGTAGAGTGGATTGATGTGTCCTGGGCGGCCGAATGTTTGTGGGGTGGATGCTGGGTCGGCTAAAGCTTTGATGGTTTCGGCACGGTCGTGGGCAGAAACGCCAGTAGTACATCCTTCCAATTTATCTACGGTAATGGTGAAAGGTGTTCCCAGGACGGAGGTGTTCTCTGACACCTGGTGTGGCAAGTCCAGTTCGTCACATCGGCTCAGCGTGATAGGGGCGCAGAGTACACCTCTTGCGTTTTTGAGCATAAAGTTCACCTTTTCTGGGGTTATCTTTTCTGCGGCGATGATGAGGTCGCCTTCGTTCTCGCGGTCTTCGTCATCTACTACGATGACAAACTTTCCTTCCTGAAAATCTTTCACAGCATCTTCGATGCTATTTAGTTTGATATCTGCCATGTGTTATGATACTTTTTATAATAGTTACATTTCTTTTATCTGATTGATGATGTTTGCATTGCTCTGTCTGATGACTCGTAGGTCACGGTAGAGGCGTAGTCTAAATCGCCACATCCTCAGGTAGAGAACGATTCCCACGGGCACGATGCAGGCAGCTACAATGTTGAGCCATTTTCTCTCGAATGGACGTGTGTGAGCCTTTGTGGAAAGGACAGGGTAGAGGTTCAGGCTGTGAAGAATCACTTTGTCCTTGGTGTTGCTCAAGTCTTCTATCACGTTTTCGAGTTCTTCGTTGATGCGTTCTATTTCGTGGTCTGGTTGATATTTGAAGAACACATTGATGAAGTTTGGCAACTTCTTCAGCTCGTGTACCTTATTATATATAGAGATGTCGTTGCTCAACTGTTCTAGCTTCTGAGCGTCCTCTGCATATTTAGGGTCTTCTATGATTACCTCCTTGCCAAAGATGTGGCGCTTGATGCGAAGTCCCAGTAGTTTCATGAAGAATGTCTTGTACATATCCATGTTGAATACCGTTGAGTCGTTGGTAGCCTTGTAGGTTACGAATATGGCTATTGGCGTAAGAACGGCAGGAGCCAGTCCTTGACCAAACCAAATTGCCCACGTTCCTTGTCTCGACATTCTGTATCCCGTGTTGTCCAATATGTAGAAGATGATGAACACGATCACAGAGATGACCACAGGGAAGCCCAAGCCGCCTTTCCTGATGATGGCGCCCAATGGCGCTCCGATGAAGAAGAATATCAGGCACGATAGAGCCAGAGTGAACTTCTTGATGGCTTCTATGTCGTGCTGCCTGATGATATAGTCTGCGTCATGGGTAACCATAGCCTTGAAGTCGAGGTCTGTCAGCTCTTGTTGTACTGTCATCTGGGCATCGTTGAGTACCCTCAACTTGTTCTCGTTTGACAGCTTATTGTACAATGTGTCGAAATTCTCCGATTCTCCCTTCTTGATTTCCTTTAATGAGTCAGCCTTGCTTACCTTGGCGATGTTGTAGAATCTCGCGTTGGCTTCGGATAGGTAATTCCTGCCCACCGAGTCATATACGGCATTGATGGAGTCTTTGTCGTGGAACAACTTAGAAAGACTCTTGCCTTTTGCGTTGTTAGAAAGCGAAGCTTCGTCGGCCAGGTTGAATCCTCCATCAAAGTCGAGGACAATCTTCTTGGAGATGAAAGTCTCTCTTCTGTATGGAACGGCTGCGCTGCTGCCCAGCTCATTGCTTTTCATGTTCTCAAACCATTCGCCACTGTATAGGTTGAGTACAAGGTGCTTCTTCTCGGCTGTGCTTTGCAGCATGCCGGAGTCGGCAAGGATGATGGCTGCGTCTTCGTAGCTGTCGGTCATGCGATAAATCATGATGCCGTACAGCTTGCCTGTCTTAAGGTCTTTCTTCTGAACGTAGAGGTTGCAGTTTGGAATGCCGTCATAGAAGATTCCTTCAGGGATTTCCAGTTCCGGGCTCTTTTGTTTCATGGATAGGAGGAGTTGCCCCATTTTTTGATTGGAGCTAGGCCCGATGTTGTTTTGGAAATAGAATGAGCCAAACATAATGATGACGGTGATGGCGATGAGCGAACGGAATGCTTGCATCAGCGAGATACCAGCTGCCTTGATGGCTGTAAGCTCCGAGCTCTCTCCTAGGTTGCCGAATGTCATCAGCGAGGACAGCAGGATGGCGAGTGGCAGGGCTTGTGGCACGAGCATCAAGCCCATGTACCAGAAGAACTGTGCCATCACGTCCATAGAGATACCCTTGCCGATGAGGTCGTCGATGTATCGCCAAAGGAACTGCATCATCAGTACAAATTGGCAGATGAAGAAGGTTCCCATGAAGAGAAGTCCAAATTGTTTGGCTATAAATATGTCTAATTTCTTAATTCTAAGCATTTCTTTTGTTATAGTTAGCTGCCCTTCTCGCTTTTTTGCGACGGGCATTAACAGTTTCAGCGTGCAAAGTTACACAAAAAAATCAGAAAATCTTTATTTTTCGCTTTTTTTATTATATAATAGGTGTGATGGGAACTCATTGAGGGGGAAAAAACAGAAAAAAATATTTTTTTTGAAATTTTCTTCTGAAAAATTTGGTGGAATCAAAATATTGTTGTACCTTTGCACCCGCAATTCAGAAATGACTTGTAAAAGGATGGCGGGATAGCTCAGCTGGTTAGAGCGTCGGATTCATAATCCGGAGGTCGTGGGTTCGGGTCCCACCCCCGCTACTTAAAAAGACACTAACTTTTAGTTAGTGTCTTTTTTATGCTCCAAACTTTTCCACATTTATGTACATTTGTGTTGATTAAGTTATCCACAGTATTGTGGGTAAGTGTTGATAACTTTACTAATTGCTTGTTTTCTTGGCGGTTTTGATAAGAATAAAATCTGTGTATAATCTCTTCTATCTGTAAGTTTTGAAATATTTTCTGCCTATTTTTCTTGTAGTTATCAAAATAAAATTGTATTTTTGCGCCCAAAACAGTAATGCAAGAAATGCAGTAACGAGAAACGAGATAAAATTTAGTGATAATAATAGAAATGAGACAACAACAACTCTATAACTTAAAGGAATTTGCCGTCCAGCACCAACTGAATGACCTCTTTGGGGCTTATGCGGGCTATCTCCATCTAGATGATTTGCAAGAAAAGGCATTGACAGAGATGGCTGGTGAGCGAACGCTTTTTACTAAATTGATGTTGGTGACCAATGGCAGTATTCAGATGGAAGTGCTCCAGCAGGCTGATACAAAGGGAATGGGTAATGCGGGAGCTAAGCGAATCTTGTCGGCTAACCATTTGCTTGTCGTGTCGCCCAAACATATCTATGCTTTTTCAGAAATGTCGGAAGATTTTGAGGCTGAATGTGTCTTCGTGGATGAGGAGATTGCCCATGATGTGGTGTTCTCTTTGACGGAAGACAAGATGAAAGCTGCTCTCGGAATCTTCCATATTATACGCGATATTGTTCGCCATCAGCATATTAATAAGGTGGAGATGATGCAGTCGATGGTGAATGTACTGAAGCTTTTGGTGGCAGAGTTGCCATACGACAACATCACCGTGACACACGATTTGCGGCACAAGAAGAATGTGTACGAGATATTCCTTCATTTGCTTTATCGGAATTTCAAGGCGGAAAGGCAGATTCGCTTTTATGCCGATAAGCTCAATGTCTCGTCCGCTTATTTGTCCAGGATGGTTAAGGAAATATCGGGCACAACGGTCAATGATCATATCACCTCGTTGCTTTACAAGGAAATTTGTAATCTCCTCAAGCAGACAGACATGACGATGGGAGAGATTGCCGACTATCTTCATTTCAACGACCAGAGTGCAATGACCAATTTCTTCAAGCTTCGCTCGGGAATGCCCCCATTGGCTTATCGCAATCAATGAGGACGCAGGAGATGGCTTGTCTTAATCAATGGAATAGTATAAAGCCTGTAAGCTTACAGTCTAGGAGTGACTGTTGGATGCTTACAGGCTTTTTCTTATTAAATAAATGACTTGTCAGAAATCTCTGACACGATTATGGAATGTTTGTTCGAGTCTTGCAGACCGATTTTATTTCAAGGTAAACTTGTGCGAATGTAGCATTTCCTTAGGGTCGAGAGCTTTGTCTAGCTGTTCCTTGCTCATCAGTCCCTTCTCTATTACGATGTCATAGACTGAACGACCGGTCTCGTGAGCTTCCTTGGCAACCTTGGTGCTGTTCTTGTAACCGATGATAGGGTTGAGGGCTGTCACGATGCCGATGCTGTTCTTTACCATCTCGTAGCAACGCTCCTTGTTCACGGTGATGCCGAGGACGCATTCTGAGGTGAGGGTCTCGATGGCGTTCTTCATCCATGTCAAACTCTCGAAGAGGCTCTCGGTGATGATAGGCTCCATCACGTTCAGCTCTAGCTGGCCAGCTTCTGCGGCAAAGCTAACCGTCGTGTCGTTGCCGATGACCTTGAAGCAAACCTGGTTGGTAACTTCTGGAATCACTGGGTTCACCTTGCCTGGCATGATGGAAGAGCCTGGTGCCTTCGGAGGAAGATTGATTTCGTTCAGACCACAGCGAGGACCAGAAGCCATCAGACGGAGGTCATTGCAAATTTTGGATAGCTTGATAGCCAGTCGCTTCAAGGCAGATGAGTAGCTCACGTAGGCACCTGTGTCTGGGGTTGCCTCCACCAAGTCGGTGGCGGTCTCAAAATTCTCGCCCGTCAGTTTACTGAGGTTGGCTGCGCAAAGTTTGGCGAAGCCAGGAACTGCGTTCAGACCCGTTCCGATGGCTGTTCCGCCCATATTGATTTCATGCAAGAGTTTTACGTTGCGCTCTAGGTTGAGGATTTCTTCCTCCAGATTGTTGGCGTAAGCATTAAACTCTTGTCCGAAAGACATCGGAACTGCATCCTGCAACTGGGTTCTTCCCATCTTGATGACATCGGCGTATTCGTCAGCCTTATAGCGGAATGCACTGATGAGTCCCGTAAGGGCACCTACCAAGTGGGAGTTCATTCTGATCAAGGCAAGACGGATGGATGTAGGATAAACGTCGTTGGTGCTCTGTCCGCAGTTGCAATGGTCGTTAGGCGAACAATACTGATAATCACCCTTTTCGTGTCCCAAGATTTCAAGGGCGCGGTTGGCGATTACTTCGTTGGCGTTCATATTGACAGATGTTCCTGCTCCACCCTGAACCATATCGATAGGGAAGTTCTCGTGCCATTTGCCGTCGATGATCTCGCGGCAAGCTTGCGAGATGGCTCCCGAGATTTCATCGTTGATGACACCGAGTGAATGGTTGGTCTCGATAGCTGCCAGCTTCACGTAAGCTATGGCGATGATGAAGTCCGGGTTGTCTCGCATGGTTTTGCGAGAGATGTGGTAATTATTGATTCCACGCTGTGTCTGCACACCATAAAGTGCATCTGCAGGAACTTTGAGCTCGCCCAGGAGATCAGATTCTACTCTATATTTCTTTTCTTCAGCCATAATGTTATTTATTTTTAGAATTGTTAATC
>DBLF01000082.1:0-10415 GCA_002297965.1 Candidatus Segatella papionis | reverse complement strand
ATTGTTAATCTTTTTATTTTTATATTGTTAATCTATTGATTCTAGAAATTGTTTATTTTTTTTATATCTGTAATTCTGTCTTTTTTTTGATAAGGAAAAGTTGTTTCCTTTATCCGTTGCAAAGATACTGCTATTTTCTTAGATTCCTTTTATAAAAAGTGAACCATAATTTGTAAAAAACGAACTAGTTGATTTTGTTTTGTGTGTTCTGATAAAGAAGATATTGCTTTTTTGTGTGCTTATAACAAGTAAAAAGAGCCTCTTCGCAATTATTGCAACGAGGCTCTTTTCTTGAATCTTGATAACTATGTAGTGATGTTTTGGTTAATAGGCTTTCAGACGATACATGATGCCTAGCTCGATGCGGTCGGTGTTGTAATCTTTTAGTCCGCATCGCTTGCTGTAGTCATACTTTCTGCCCACATAAGCGAGGAAGATGCGAAGGTCTTGTTTCTCTTTGCGTGCAGGATAGTACTCCAGGCTTCCTATGTAACCGTATGCCTTGCGGTAGTGCTTGTATTCTTCTATCTTGGTGGTGCTGGCTGTCTCCCACATTCCCTTGAGCATCAAGTTCCAGTCTTTGGCAAACTGCCAGTTCATCTTGGTCACGATGCCTTGGTAGCGAACTTTGCTCAAGTAGAGGTTGCTGTAGTCTTCACTTCCAGTCTCGCTTGCTACTGTAGCACTAGTCTCGTTCGTCTCACTCAGAGGAATGGCTCTGCTCAAAATATTGTTTCTCAACTCGTTAGAAGCAATCTTCATTCTGTCGAGATCGTCGTAGGTGTAGTTGTAGTCCACGTACCATTGCAGTTTCTTCAGGTTCAACTTCTGCCCGAAACGGAAGAAGCGGCTGTATTTTCCCTTGGCTTGTGTGCGGAAGGTGTAAGACCAGCGGGTCTGAAACTTTCCGTCAAAGAACTTGCCGTTCCATCCCAGGCTATAAGCCAGTGGACTGTTGGATTTCTCCAAGTCTTCCACTTCCAGTTGGGTGATTCCTCCCTGCATTACATACCCTCTTGCCGTTACCTTGGCGTTCTCACCAAATTCATCGGCTAGTTTTCCGTTGTAGGTATTGCTCACTTCGGCAGAGAATTGCTGGTCCTTGCTGGGGGTGAAGAGCAAGTTGAGTGCTCCCTTCGAGCTATCCACATTGTCCTCCATGTCGGAGTATTGATAGATGAACATTGGATTCTCATCAAACTCGAACGAGCCGAGCGCCTGGCATTTCTTACCGCCCTGGATGCTCCACGTGTCGTTGAATTTCCAGCCCACCATCATGTAGTCGGTAGCCTTGGCGAAGTTGTCTTCGCTCATTGGGGCATCCGTCTTGTTCAGGCGGTGGCGAAAACGATAGTAGAGATTGTCGGTGAGCCACCCCGTCATCTCGATTCTCAGGTTCTTGTTGTAGAATCGCGAAGTCCAGTCGCCTGTCCTCGAATCGTGTTCTGCCTGGAAAGTTTCTGCGAAGTTCACGTAAAGATTGAGAGCCTTCTGCTTCTTTTCCAGGTTGGTGACCTTGGTGTAGATGGATTCGATGTCGCCGTCTTCTCCACCCAGACCATCGTTGTTTCCCTGGGCGAGCGCATAGCTTGGCAAAAGTGTCGCTGCTGCTGTGATGGCTGAAAGCAGGATTCCTCTAGCGTAAAGATTCTTCATATAGTTTTCTTTTATGTTGTGAATTTAGACCTCTATTGTAACTTATTCTTAAGAGATTTCTTGCGATTCTTAATCCCGTGATAAGGGATTTCTTGTGGCTTTTAATCCCTAGATGAGAGATTTTACCAGAGATTCTTTCTTGATAAGAACGAAAATCTACTTATAATATTATACGATAGAGGTCTTTTTCGCACATATTATAGGAATTGGATGATTATGTATCCCACTCCGATGCTCACGATGGTGGTGATGAAGCCCGCCAGCTGGAATGAATGGTTCACCACGAATCTTCCGATACGGGTACTGCCTGTGCGGTCGAAGTTGATGGCTGCCACGGCTGTAGGGTAGTTCGGTAGAAAAAAATATCCATTTACGGCAGGAAACATAGCTACGAGTGCCAGTGGCGAGATGCCGAGTCCGATGCCTAGCGGATAGAGCGTCCTCACGGTAGCCGCTTGCGAGAAGAGCATGATGCTCATGATGAAGAGGGCGATGGCGAAGAGGAATGGATATTGGCTTACGATGTTAGCGATGTGCTCCTTGAAGAAGGCGATGTTGCCATTGAAGAAGGTGTCGCCCATCCAAGCGATTCCGAATATCGCCACCATGGCGTTCATGCCGGCTGCAAACACGTTGCCTTTCACCGCATCTCCCACCTTTGCCTTGCCAACCAGCAGAATGAGTGCAGCCACCGACATCATGATGATTTCGATAATCTCGGGCATGGAAACGTGGTGCAGTTCCCCGTCGAGCATAAACGATGGGCGGATGCTAGGAACGCTGCCGTAGAGCACCACCATCAGCACGCCGAAGATAAAGGCCATCACGGCATACTTGGCACGTGGGTTCGGGTTTTGAATCATCTCGTCGATGAGCTTGCTGTCGTTCTCAGGGTTGATGGTTCCATCTTTTATGCGTTGTTGGTAGATTTCGTCCTCATGCAGTTCCTTTCCTATGCGGTTTTGCACGAAGGCTGCCACGAGGATGGCTATCAGCGAGGCTGGGATGCAGACGATGAGGATGTGCTTCAGCTCGATGCCAGCGCCGCCCAACAAGTCGGTGCTGATGACGGCTGCAGTGGCTGCGGAAACAGGACTGCCCGTAATGCCCAAAGAGGCAGCGATGGTGGAAACGCTCAGTGGACGCTCGGGGCGTATCTTCGAGTTGGTGGCAATCTCCGAGATGATGGGTAGCAGCGAGTAGCTGGTGTGCGCCGTGCCTGCCACGATGCAGAAGAGCCATGTGGTGAGCGGTCCGAAGTAGGTGATGTGGTTGGGGTGCTTGCGCAAGAACTTGGCTGCAAGTCCTACCAGATAGTCCAGTCCACCCGCAGCCTGTAGTGTGGCAGCTGCCGTGATGACCGAGACGATGATGAGCATCACGTCGATGGGCAGATTGCCTGGTTTCAGACCGAAGATGAAGACGAGGATGAAGACGCCTACCATGCCGTATATGCCGAGTCCGATGCCTCCGATTCGGGCTCCGATGAAGATGAGCGCCAAAACGATGGCGAGTTGTAAAAGTATGATAGCTGTTGCCATAATGTTAATGTTTGAAATTCTTGTGGTTGCAAAATTACTGCTTTTTCGGGACATTCCTTTTATAAATATTCGACATATATTTGTAAAAAACGAAACAAAAGCATTGGCTTTCCAAAAAATATTTGTATTTTTGCCCTCGAAATCCCTTGTCGAGGGGTATTTGTTTCATCTATCCATCCATAATTCGAGGGTATTGATATCATTTATCCACCTATTATAATTCGAGGGAATGGTCTTCATCTATCAATCTATAAAAGAATAACAGAATATAAGTGACATGAGAAAATATTTGCACCTTATTTTATATACTGCCTTTTGGGCTTTCGTATGCTTATTGTTGTCGGGATGTGTACAGCAACCTAAGAAGTTCGTCATCGGAGTGTCCCAATGCTCCGAGGATATTTGGCGCGACAAACTCAACGACGAGTTGAAGACGGGCGAGTTTCTCAACGATTCGCTCATCGTGAAACTTGCTTCCTCCAACGACGACAATGTGCTGCAAAACAAGCAGGTCAATGAGTTCGTGGATGAGGGTGTGGATTTGTTGATTATTTCCCCAAACCAACTCAGCGCCATCTCCAAGGCGGTGGAGCGGGCTTACGACAAGGGCATTCCTGTGATACTCTATGACCGAAAGGCAAATACGAATAAATATACAGCCTTCATCGGTTGCGATAATTATACGATAGGTAAGTCGATGGGTAACTTTATTGCCCAGCAGCTCAAGGGCAAGGGACGCATCGCCGAGATTCGTGGTCTCGAAGGTTCTTCGCCTGCCATGGAGCGTCATCGTGGATTCATGGATGCCATCAAGCCGTATCCTGGCATTCAGGTGGTTGCATCGGAGGCTGGCGACTGGAAGGAGGAGAGTGCTATCCAGGCGATGAAGCGCATCTTGAAGAAGACGCAGGATTTCGACTACCTCTTTTCCCACAACGACCGAATGGCTTGGGGAGCCTATGTCGCCGCCCGACAGATGGGAGTGAAGCGACAGTATAAATATACAGGTGTGGATGCCATGGCTACCGAAGGCGGTGGCTTGGAACTCGTGAGGGATGGCGTGTTCGAGGCTACTTATCTGTATCCTACCAAGGGCGACGAGGTCATCGCCTTGGCTATGAAGATATTAAGGCATCAGCCTTACAAGCGCGACAACTATCTGCGCACCTCCATCATTACCAAGGATAATGCCGAACTCACCTTGATGGAGGCGAGGGATGCGGAGCGACAGAGCCACAATCTGAAGACGCTCCACCGTCAGGTGGACCAGTATCTTTCGGAATACAATACCCAGAAAATCATGCTCATAGGCTTGGGCTTCTTCCTCTTGGTCTGCCTCGTGGGAGCCGCCTTGCTCTTCCGTAGCTATGTGGTGAAAGCACGTCTGAATGAGCAACTTGCCAAAAACAATGAGGAGCAGAAGCGCCTCAATGAGGAATTGGCAGGCAAAAACGATGAGTTGAAGCGCTTGAACGATGAGGTGATGGAGCTTACCCACTCCCGACTGGTGTTCTTTACAAACATCAGCCACGAACTTCGCACCCCATTGACATTGATAGCCGACCCTGTGGAAATGCTCTTGGAGGATGCGAATATCAAGGGAAAGACCCGAGAACTCCTTAAAATGGTGCAGCGCAACGCCAAGGCTTTGCAGCAGCTGGTAGGTTCCATCCTCGATTTTCGTAAGATTCAGAATGGAAAGATGGAACTCACGCTCAGCCGCTTCGACATCGTGAAGGCCTTGAAGGTTTGGGTAGGTGACTTTAAATTGACAGCCGAGCGCAAGAAAATCCAGTTGCACTTGGAGGTTTCTGGGGTTGGGGATGCTCAACAAGAATCATCGTCCAAGGCTTCTCTAGCAGATTCATCATCTAATAGTTCTGCTCATTCAGATTCCGCCGTTTCATCATTTATCGTTGCCGATAAGGAGAAATTGTCTCGCATCGTCTTCAATCTTTTGAGCAATGCGATGAAATATACTCCGGCAGGTGGCGACATCTTTGTTTTGCTCCGTCAGGAAGGTGATAAGTTCCGCCTGGATGTCAAAGATACAGGCAAGGGAATCGCCAAGGAAGAAGCCCCAAAGGTTTTCGAACGATTCTTCCAAGCCAAGGGCGCGGCAAGTGGAACGGGCATCGGATTGGCACTGGTCAAGTCGTTCGTGGAGCTGCATCATGGTGAGGCAAGGGTAGAGAGCGAACTCGGAAAGGGGGCTGACTTTATCGTAGTTTTACCGTGCAAACAAGAGGGAGAAATACAAGTTATCCACGATGGTGTGGATAATGTGGATAACTCTGCAAGTGCTTCTGTATCTGATAGTAATAACTTTGAGAATGAAAGCTTTTTACAGTATATCGACGACGATGATAAAAAGAGTGGAAAACTCCAACAAGTGGTGGATGAGCACATCAACAAGCCTACCTTGTTGATTATTGACGACAACAACGACATCCGTCAATATGAGCGCACCCTTCTTCAGGACGACTACATCGTCTTGGAGGCATCCGATGGAAAGGAGGGTTTGGAGATTGCCAAGAAGGAGGTGCCTGACTTGGTCATTTGCGATGTGATGATGCCAGTGATGGATGGTTTGGAGTTTACCGAGCAGTTGAAGACCAACGTGGCAACCTCTCATATCCCAGTCATCATGCTTACGGCGAAGAATCTGGAGGAGCATCGTGCCGAAGGTTATGAGCATGGTGCCGATTCGTATATCACCAAGCCATTCCATAGCAAGGTGCTCTTGGCTCGCATCGACAATCTCTTGAAGCAGCGCAAGCTTTTGAAGAATCTTTACATCGCATCGTCGCAGACTGCCGAGCAGCAGATAGAGGAGTCTCAGCTCGATAATCGAGACAAGCAGTTTATGAAACAGCTCCACGACATCATCCAGCAGAACCTCGGCAACAGCGAGTTTGGCGTGGAAGATATAGGCAAGGAGATTGGACTGAGCCGAGTGCAACTTTATCGCAAGGTGAAAGCGATGACCGGTTCTTCCGTGGTAGATCTCATCCGCAAGTCTCGTTTGGCGAAAGCTCATCGCTTGTTGGAGAGCCGCAGCATGAGCGTCAGTGAAGTGGCATACGAGGTAGGCTTCTCCTCACCATCCTATTTCACTAAGTGCTTCAAGGATGAGTATGATATGTTGCCAGGTGATATTGGCAATTAACTGGTTATGTTGGGACTCGTCTCAATCCCAGTCCTCGAATTCCAGCTCCAGTTCCCTCCACTCGGGTTTCAGGCTGGTGCTGTTTTCCTTGTCCTCCTTCTTGGCTTCCTCGGAAGTGGCGTTGCTCACCGACAAGCCGAGGAGGCGGATGGGGTGCTTGGATGAGTAGTCCACGAGTTTCAGCAATCGCTTGGCTAGGGGCAGGATGTCTGCTTTCTTCTTCAAGACTATCTCTTGTGAGATGCTGCGAGTAATCTGCGTGAAGTCGGCGTACTTCACTTTCAGCGTCAAGGTTCTTCCCTCGAAACCGCTCTTGGCGATGCGCTCCAATAGTTCGAGCACCGTGTGGTAAAGTTCGATGATGACGGCAGCCTGGGTATAGATGTCTTCTAGAAAAGTTTGCTCGCAACCTACTGATTTTCGCTCTCTATACGTAACGACGTGACGATCGTCGATGCCTCTTGCGAAGTTGTAGAAGATGTGCCCCGCCTTGCCGAACACATCCACCAAATGCTCTTCCGAAACCTTACGCAAATCGCCTCCATTGAAGATGCCCATGAAGTGCATCTTTTGAAGAGTCTTCTTGCCAACGCCCCAGAAATCCTCCACAGGCAACTGGGCGATGAAGTCGAGCGCCTTGTCGGGATGGATGGTGCAAATGCCGTCGGGCTTGCGATAATCGGAGGCTACTTTGGCGAGAAACTTGCAATAGCTGATGCCCGCCGAAGCCGTGAGCCCTGTCGTCTCTTTGATGCGAGCTTTTATCTCCTTGGCAATATCCACCGCCAACTCCATGCCCTTCTTGTTATCGGTGACATCGAGAAAAGCCTCGTCGATGGAGATGGGTTCGATGAGGTCGGTGTATTCCTGGAAAATGTAGTGTATCTGCTGCGACACCTCCTTGTAGTGCTTGTGTCGGCAAGGCACGATGATGAGATCTGGGCAGCGTTGTTTGGCTTGTGCGATGGACTGGGCTGAATGCACACCAAACCTACGAGCCTCGTAGCTGGCTGTAGAAACCACACCACGAGGCCCGTCGAAGCCCACCGCTATCGGTTTGCCTCGAAGATCAGGATTGTCTCTCTGCTCTACCGAGGCAAAGAAAGCGTCCATGTCAATATGTATAATCTTGCGATTCGTCAAACTTGTGTCTTAATCTTTCGATTCTCCAAAGTTCTTTATTCCAATACCAATACGTGGCTGGTGCCATCGTTCTGGCTGAATACGTTCAGACCTATCTTCATCAAGTAGTCGCCCGAGTACTGCTTGCCGTTGCATTCCAACTCCGCCTCCTTGCCAGGCATCAGGTTGGTCTCCTTCACGGTGTACATCTTGCTGGCATCCAAGCCCTGCATCTTCACGTTCATCACAGGCTCCTTGTAGCGAGGATGGAGGTCGTAGGCGAAGAGTACGGCACGCTGCTTGTCCTTGCTCACATAGTTGATGGCGCAGTGGTTGCCCTCGTATGGAGAAACCAAGCGATACTGGTCGCCTTCGAGAATCATCGGCTTCATCGCGTCATAGTTCTTCACGGCATTCTGCACAAACTTGTATTCGTCCTGTGAGAGCGACTTCAGGTCGATGTCGAAGCCCAACTTGCAAGAGCTGCAAACGTCGGTGCGGAACTTCACGCTGGTGTTCTTGTTCCAGTTGGTTACATGGGAGCCCATGGTCTTGGCAGGGAAGAACTTCGACAAGCTCCATTGGATGTAGATGCGCTCGAATGGGTCGGTGTCGTCTGAGCACCAGAACTCGGTGAAGTACTTGAGCATCTCGTAGTCCATTCTGCCGCCGCCGCCCGAGCAGAGCATCATAGGCAACTTAGGATACTTGTTGTGGATGCGGGTGAGCACATTGTAGATGCCACGGATGTGGTCGATGTAGAAATTGCCCTGGTTCGCCTTGTGGTAAGGAGAGTAGATGTTAGTAATCACGCTGTTGCAATCCCACTTGAAGTAAGCTACGTCGGGATTCTCGGTCATGATTCTATCCACGATGCCGAACACATAGTCCTGTACCTTAGGGTTACTGATGTCGAGCACCAACTGGTTGCGATAATAATAGGTATCGCGCTTTGGCTGCATGATTACCCAGTCTGGATGCTTCTCGAAAAGCTCGCTCTTTGGGTTTACCATCTCTGGTTCAATCCAGATACCGAATTTCACGCCAGCCTTCTTGGCGTCTCTTACCAACCCAGGAATACCATCAGGCAACTTGCTCTTGGTAGCCTCCCAGTCGCCGAGTCCGGCATGGTCGTCCTTGCGAGGATACTTGTTGCCAAACCATCCGTCGTCGAGCAAGAACATGTCAACGCCGAGGTCCTTGGCATCCTTCATCAATTCTGCAAGGCTCTGCTGGTTGAAGTCGAAGCCAGTATTCTCCCAGTTGTTCAAGAGGGTGAGACGGTCTTCCATACCCATGTTCACCTGATACTGGCGAGCCCAGTTGTGCAGGTTGCGGGAAGCCTCGCCCATGCCGTTGTCGCTCATGGCGAAGATGAACTCAGGAGTCTTGAACACCTCGCCCGCCTTCAACTTATAGTCGGAAGCGTAAGGATTGATGGCTGGGATGACACGTAGTGCGCCCACGTTATCTACCTCGAAGGTGAAGCGGAAGTTGCCTGGCCATCCGATGGTTCCGAGCATCACCTTGCCTTCTGTCTCCTTGGCTGGCTCGTCGAAGCCCAACTCGAAGAATGGCTCTGCGTGCATGGCGGCACGAGTGCCGAGCTTGGTGTCGATAATCTTCTTGCCTGTGCTCAGCTGGGTAGTCTCTGGCTGACCTTCCTTTGCCCAGTCGCTGTGATAGTTAGTTAGAAAATACTTGTTTGCCTTGAAGTAGAGCATCGTGGAGCTGTAACGCCAAAGTGTGATTGGAGACTTCTCCTTGTGCGAGATTTCGCTCCAAGCCTTGATGACGTTCTCCTGTGGATAAGTTACGTAGTGGAGCTTCACGGTCAATGGATATACTTTGTCTTGCAAGGTGATGATGGTCTCTGTTCCGCCCTTCACAGCCTTCTCCTCGGAAGACTGATAATAAAGGTATGTGGTCATGTTGCCATCAGCATGAGTCACGGCTACGGCTGGCTCGAAGTAGTCTTCTGTACCAGATGAAGCATACACCTCATGTCCACGCTGGCTAACGGAACCGTCGGAAGCGGCATAGACATCCCACTTCAGGTTCTTGTAATCTGCTGGGTTCTGTAACTTGTCGCCGAGATACACCTGATAGAGGCGTCCCTTAGGCGAAACTTGCATCACGAGGTCGGTCTTGTCGGTCGATACTCGGATTATTTTCTGTGCGGATGCCATGAGAGAGGTCATGCATAACGCCGCAACTAACATAATAGCTTTCTTCATTGTCGTTGGTTTTTATGGATTGCTATTTATTTATGATAACTATAATGATACTGTTTTATTGTAATCGTCTCTTGTTTTTTAGAACTTGATTCCTGCTGAGAACTCCACGGTGAATGGACGGAGGTAGCTGCCGCTCATATACTTGCCGGCATACTTGCTCGCCTCTTCCTTGGTAATCAGCTCAGAGCCGCTGATGGTTCCCTTGGCACCCTTCTCATTGAAGATGTTGATGACGCTCACACCGAGGCTGAGTTTCTTGTTCACGTTCCAGTTCAAACCGCCGAAGGTCTCCCAATGACCGTTGAAGTAGAGAGCCTCCTGAAGATTGGCGTAAGTCTTGCCGAAGTAGCGGAAGCTGAGCCAAGCGTTCAAGTTCTTGGTGATGTCGTACTTAGGATCCAATTCGATGAGAATCTGTGGAATCTCCTTCACAATCATGTTGTTGGCGTTGACACCCATGGTCTGACCGTCGCTGAAGGTTACGCTCGCATTGTAGTTCTTATACACAGGCTTCTGATAGGTGAAGAGTGCGTGCATGTGGAAGTTCTTGAACGGATTGATCTCGGCAGAGGTGGTCCAACCCAAGGTCTGGATGTTGTAGATGAGCAATACGGTCTTGCCCTCTGTGGTGCCAGGCTTGGTGAGGTTCTGCTGGTCGATGTTGTTCGACTTCGAGATGTAGGTCACCAT
>DBLF01000011.1:55535-55775 GCA_002297965.1 Candidatus Segatella papionis | reverse complement strand
GAAAGATTTCTGAGGCTTTTTTCTTTTTCCCACGGATCTCACAGATTTACACAGATTTGTTTATTTATCCCACGGATCTCACAGATTTACACAGATTTTTTTTATTTATCCTACGGAACTTAGACGGATTTACACAGATTTGTTTATTTGTCCTATACGCCCTGAAAGGGCAGAAGCTCCTAGCCCAGGGTAACACCCTGGGGCTTACGTTTCAACAAGAAAGTCGCCCTGAAAGGGCAA
>DBLF01000011.1:47473-55501 GCA_002297965.1 Candidatus Segatella papionis | reverse complement strand
TTTGCCCTTTCAGGGCGACTTTATAGATACCCATGTTACCCAGGGCGTTGCCCTGGGCTAGTTGCAGTTTGCCCTTTCAGGGCATGCTTAGAGGCACCTTATGACACCCCTTTATTGATTATTTGCTTTTACGATGATTACGTGTCTTCTGCTTGCTCTTCTTAGCCTTCTTGGATATTGATACAGGAGCAGGCTTTTCCTTGCTTACAGGAGCAGAATCACCAGCTAGGGTGAAATCGAGTTGTTTCTTCTCTAGGTTGGCTTGCGCCACCTTGATGCGGATGGCATCGCCCAATGAATATTTGTTATGATGGCGACGACCGATTAGGCAGAAGTTCTTCTCGTCGAAGTCGTAGTAATCGCCTGCGATGTCTCGCATTGGAATCATACCCTCGCAATGGTTCTCGTCGATGGTGGCGTAGATGCCGTATGAGGTAATGCCACTGATGTGGGCATCAAATTCCTCGCCAAGCTTGTCGCCCATGAACTCTACCATCTTATACTTGATGCTGTCACGCTCTGCGTTTTGTGCAATCTGCTCCATGTCTGAGCAGTGCTCGCAAAGTTCCTCGTAATGTTTTTCGTTGGCACTTCTGCCACCGGCAGCATACTTGGTGAGCAAGCGGTGAACCATCGTGTCTGGATAACGGCGGATAGGAGAGGTGAAGTGGGTGTAATACTCGAATGCCAAGCCAAAGTGGCCGATGTTATGAACAGAGTACTTAGCTTTCATCATGGCACGGAGAGCCACCATCTGGATCAGATTGCTCTCAGGCTTGCCATCGCAGTCTGCCATCAACTTGTTCAGGCTCTTGGCTGTGGCACCCTTGGTTCCCTCGGTCTTCATCTTGTAACCGAACTTTACCACGAATTCACGCAGGGTCTCTAATTTCTGAGGGTCAGGATTGTCGTGGATACGATAAGGCAAGGTCTTAGGCTTCTTGCCCTTCTTCACCTTTCCGATGCTCTCAGCCACCGTACGGTTGGCGAGGAGCATAAACTCCTCCACGAGCTTGTTGGCATCCTTGGAGCGCTTGTAATAGCAGCGGATAGGCTTGCCCTTCTCGTCCACATCGAAGTGCAATTCCTCACGGTCGAACTTCACGGAGCCATTCTTGAATCTTGCTGCACGTAGTTTCTTGGCGAGTCGGTCGAGGGTGATGAGTTGGAGGGCATTCTCACCTTGGTATGGATGCTCCTTGGTTTCTGCTGGAGCAGGTTCTCCTGTGCCATCCACCACTCCGTTGGCTTCGAGCAATTCCTGTACCTCTTCATATTTATAGCGGCGGTCGCTCTCGATGACGGTGTGTACGATGCGATAGTTCTTGACCTCGGCATTGTTATCCAGCTCGAAGATGACGCTGTAGGCAAGTTTTTCTTCGTTTGGACGGAGAGAGCAAATGAAGTTACATAGACGCTCTGGCAACATCGGAATGGTGCGGTCCACGAGGTAGACGGAAGTGGCACGCTTCACAGCCTCTTTGTCGATGATGCTTCCCTCGGTTACGTAGTGGGAGACATCGGCGATATGGACACCTACCTGCCAGTTGCCATTCTCAAGTTGTTGGATACTGAGGGCATCGTCGAAGTCCTTGGCATCCTTCGGGTCGATGGTGCAGGTGAACACCTTGCGGAAGTCCTCGCGCTCCTTGTAGTCTTGTTCGGTGATTTCGCCCGTAATCTTGTTGGCGGCATCCTCCACGTTCTTCGGATACTTGTATGGCAAGCCATACTGGGCGAGGATAGAGTTCATCTCCACATCATTGTCACCCTTCTGACCGAGGATATCCACTACTTCGCCGATAGGGCTCTTGTTTTCTCCGTCAGGCCATTCGATGATACGTACCACCGCCTTGTCGTCGGTCTTGCCGCCCTTCACTTTTCTTCTTGGTATGATGATATTGTGGGCGAAGACATCGCTAGGTGTTACGAGGTAAGCCAAATCCTTATCAACCTTGAGTCGTCCCACGAAGGTATCCTTGGCGCGTTCCAAAATCTTGTTGACTTGCGCCTCCTTGATGTGGTTTTTGCGTCTTGCCAGGAAGGTGAATTCCACCCGGTCGCCATTGAGAGCTCCCATCGAATTGCGTTCTGAGACGAATATTGGCGTCTCACTGTCGTCAGGGATGACCGAGTTCTTACCGTTCGCCTTGCGGACAAACTTACCTTCCATCACCTGAACGCTTTGGTTCAGGCGATAAGAATTATCACTTACCTTAGCAAGGTAATCATCCCATGCCATTTCCTCCATGATGTCGATGGCCAGCATCTTGAGCGGATGCGTGGTGAGATGGAGGGAACGGAATATCTCTTTGAAGCTGAGCGTCTCGCCTGGCCTCTCGGCAAAGAACTCCTGGAGCATCTCTGAGAGCTGCGCCTTATTCATTCTCTTGCCACCTTTTTTACCTTTTCCCATAGTTATTTCTTATTTACGTAATTTGAGGAGTTAAAGGAGTTTAGAAGTTGAAGAAGTTAAGATAATAGCTTTTCCTTCAGTTCCTTCATGCCTTCAGAAGCTCCCTTCATGATGTGTTCTATCTTGTAATATCCATTGGCGTTCACGGCTCCTGGGTCTATCAGATAGATAGGAATGTGAGGCTTGGTGTAGGAAATCAAACCTGCGGCTGGATATACGTTGAGCGATGTGCCGATGATGACGAAGATGTCGGCATTCTGCACAGCCTCTGCAGCAGGCTCTATCATCGGAACGCTCTCGCCGAAGAAGACGATGAATGGGCGTAGCAGACTTCCGTCGCCAGCCTTGGTTCCAGGCTCCACCTCGCAATCATCCTCTGGCAGTTCCTTCACGTAGCGATAGTCGTATGGATCGCGAGAAGAACATACCTTGGAGAGTTCGCCATGCAGGTGGATGACATGGGATGAGCCCGCCTTTTCGTGAAGGTTGTCCACATTCTGCGTGATGACAGTCACCTCGAAGTTCTTTTCCAATTCCTTGATAAGCTTATGTCCCTCGTTAGGTTGAGCAGCATAAAGCTTATGGCGCAACATATTATAAAAGTTAGTCACTAGGGTAGGGTCTTTTTCCCATCCCTCGTGGGTAGCTATCTGCTCTACTGGATAGTTTTCCCACAAGCCATCGTTACCGCGGAAAGTCTTGAATCCACTTTCCACCGACATGCCTGCACCTGTTAAAAATACGAGTTTCTTCATCTTATCACGTTTTAATTGATAATATTTTGTGATTCTTACTATTAAGAATGCACAAATTTACTAATTTTTCTTCAAATAGCATCGTTTTCAGCGAGAAAAATGTTATCTTTGCACTCGTTTTAAGTACAATAAGGACAAAATAAAGAATATTAATACAAAGTTATAAGATAAATTTATGGATAAAGTAAGTTATGCTTTAGGCATTGGCATCGGTCGCCAGTTGGCGTCAATGGGTGCAGAGAGTTTGAACATCGACGATTTTGCACAGGCTGTTAAGGATGCCATTGCTGGCAAACTTCAGCTCGACGAGCAGGAAGCTCAGGAGTTGGTACAGAATTTCTTCGCAGAGCAGGAGGCTAAGGCGCAGGCTGCAGCTGCCGAGAAGGGTAAGGTTGCCAAGGAGGCTGGCGAGAAGTTCCTCGCTGAGAACGCCAAGAAGGAAGGCATCATCACTACTAAGAGCGGTTTGCAGTATCAGGTTTTGCGTGAGGGCAACGGAAAGGCTCCTAAGGCTACCGACCAGGTGGAGTGCCACTACGAGGGTACACTCATCGACGGCACCAAGTTTGATAGCTCTTACGATCGTGGTCAGACAGCTACATTCCCATTGAACCAGGTTATCGCTGGTTGGACAGAGGGTCTTCAGTTGATGACCGAGGGTGCCAAGTATCGTTTCTTCATCCCTTACCAGTTGGGTTATGGCGAGCGTGGCGCAGGTGCATCCATTCCTCCATTCTCAGCATTGATTTTCGATGTAGAGCTTGTGGCTGTGAAGTAAGAATCAAATAGTAGAAGTCTCTTGGCTTCTATGACTTCCAAACAAAAAAGGACAAAAATAAAAACATAATAGAAAAAAATGAAAAAGTTATTTTTCGGAGCCCTTGTGGCTTGTGTTGCCGCTACTTTCGTAGCTTGTGGCAATTCTACTCCTAAGGCAGACCTCAAGAATGATGTTGACACCATGAGCTATGCCATGGGTATGTCTCAGACCCAGGGTTTGAAGGAGTTTATGGTAGAGCGCATGGGCGTGGATACCGCTTATATGGATGATTTTATCAAGGGTCTTAACGACGGTGCCAATGCTGGTGACGACAAGAAGAAGGCTGCTTACTATGCTGGTATCCAGATTGGTCAGCAGATTTCTAACCAGATGGTGAAGGGCATCAACCACGAGGTGTTCGGCGAAGACTCAACCAAGACTATCTCTTTGAAGAATTTCATGGCTGGTTTCATCACTGGTACCACAGGCAAGAAGGGCTTGATGACTGTAGAGCAGGCTGCCCAGATTGCACAGACCAAGATGATGGCCATCAAGGCTAAGAACATGGAGAAGGAATATGGTCCTAACAAGGTGGCTGGTGAGAAGTTCCTCGCTGCCAACAAGAAGAAGCCAGGAGTGGTAACTCTTCCTTCTGGCGTTCAGTACAAGGTCATCAAGGAGGGTAACGGTCCTATGCCAAAGGATACCTCTATGGTAAAGGTTAACTACGAGGGTAAGACCATCGACGGCAAGGTGTTCGATTCTTCTTACAAGCGTGGTCAGGCTGTAGATTTGCGTGCCAACCAGGTTATCAAGGGTTGGACCGAGGCTTTGGTTCACATGCCTGCAGGTTCTGTTTGGGAGGTTTACATTCCTCAGCAGTTGGCTTATGGTGATCGCGAGCAGGGTCAGATCAAGCCATTCTCTGTATTGATCTTCAAGATTGAGTTGGTATCTGTAGGTGGCAAGTAATCCTATCGAGCAACTATATTGTAAAAGACCTCAAGCTCTATTCTAGATAAGTAAGAGGACTTTTAGGTAAGAAGAGGACTTTTAAGTAAGAAGAGGACTTTTAAGTAATATGAAGAAAATATTAATGACAGCACTCGTCCTCGTGGCGAGTGCTTCTTTGTTTACAGCGAGTGCTGCAAACAACAAGAAAAAGAATGTGAAGAAGGTTACTCCTGTGGCATTGGCTACAGAGGGCGACTCTTTGAGTTATGCGGCTGGTGTGTATGCTACACGTGGTTTGATTCCATTCATCCAGCAGAGTTATCAGGTAGATACTGCTTACATGGCAGATTTCATCCGTGGTTATGAGGAGGCTATCGACAAGGCAAATACCCCTCAGGGCACAGCCTATATCGTAGGTATGCAGATTGCGCAGATGGTACACCAGCGCATTCTTCCTGGCACACGCGAGGAATTGAAGAGCACCAAGGATTCCATCGATGCTAATATGTTCAGCCGTGGATTTGTGGCAGCGCTTGCCAATGATACCACTCTCTTCACCGAGAAGAAGGCTGGCGAGTATAAGAAGGAAGCTTTGGCTGGTGCCGGTGAGAAGTTCCTTGCCGAGAATGCCAAAAAGCCAGGCGTGAAGGTGTTGCCTAGTGGATTGCAGTATAAGGTCATCAAGGCTGGCGAGGGCGAAATACCTCAGGCTTCTGATGAGGTTGAGGTAATCTATGAGGGTCGTCTCATCGATGGTACTGTGTTTGATGCCACTTCCAAGCATGGTGGCGCCAAGACCGATAAGTTCCGTGCCGGCAGCTTGATCAAGGGTTGGACAGAGGCTCTCACCACTATGCCTGTGGGCAGCAAGTGGGAACTTTACATCCCTTACGAGTTGGCTTACGGCGAGCGTCAGGCAGGACAGATTCCTCCTTACTCTACCCTGGTGTTCGACTTGGAATTGGTTAGCATCGTGAAGCCAGAGGCGAAACCTGCTGAGCCAGCAGGCGAATTGAAGGAGAATGTGGCAGTAGGTTCTAACCAGAAGTCCGCAGCCAAGGCTTCTTCTAAAGCAACAGTCAAGAAGGCTACCACAAAGAAGAAAAAGTAGCAAAAGGGCTGAGATTTAAGTTAAAATCAGTATAAAAAGCAACAAAATGCACGGATATTGCAAAATATTCGTGCATTTTGTTGTTAGTTCCGATTGTTTTTATTAATTTTGCTATCTGGTATAACAGAGTACCTTAAAAATAGCAACAATATAAAACAAACAGAAATGGAGAAAATAGACAATCTTGACAGAAAGATTCTTGGCATTCTCTCAAAGAACGCCCGTATTCCTTTCAAAGACGTAGCCGCAGAGTGTGGCGTGTCTCGTGCAGCCATCCATCAGCGTGTACAGCACCTGATGGAGGATGGATTCATCACAGGTAGCGGTTTCGACGTAAATCCTAAGAGCCTGGGTTATTCCACCTGTACATACGTAGGACTCAATTTGGAGCGTGGCAACATGTATAAGAAGGTGGTGGAGCGCCTTCAGAATATTCCAGAAATCGTGGAATGCCACTTCACTACAGGTTCCTACACCATGCTTATCAAGCTCTATGCCCGTGACAACGAGCAGCTCATGGACTTGCTAAACAATAAGCTTCAGGCGATTCCTGGCGTTGTTTCCACAGAGACGCTCATCTCATTGGAGCAGAGCATCAAGCGAGAGATTCCTGTTCTCTTGGAGGATGAATAGTATCGGATAGTGGGGCTTAGCCCCCCACAAATACTTTTCTCAGAATAAGTACTTTTTATAGAAGAAATTTACAAATGGAGACATTTGAATTGGAGTCGCATCTCAAGGATGCGTACTCTTCTTTTCCCGAAGCGAAACGTCAGCCCGTGATTGGCATCACTGCCAATTACGAGGATATTGACGCTACGCTTCGTGATCGTTATTACAAGCAGGTGATAGCGGCTGGTGGAACGCCTGTCATTATCCCTCCCGTAGCCGACAGCACCGTCATCGTCAACACCTTGGAACATCTCGACGGATTGATCTTGTCGGGTGGCGGCGACCATAATCCCTTGTGGTTTGGCGAAGAACCTTCGCCACGTCTTCACAACATCAATCAAGAACGCGATGCGGCAGAGCTGATGCTCACTCGCTTGGCTTTCAATCGCCAGATTCCGATGCTTGGCATTTGCCGAGGCATACAGACCTTGGCGATAGCTTTGGGTGGAAAAGTGTATCAAGACATCAAGCAGATGGTGAAGCATAGTCAGGATGCCGACCGTTCGGAGCCTACCCATAGTGTAGAAATCAAGAAGGATTCCACCTTATATAATATATACAATCAGGAGAAAATCCTCGTCAACTCGTTCCACCATCAAGCTGTGAGCGAGCCGGGCAAGCACATGCGCATCGTTGCCAAATCCACCGATGGCATCATCGAGGCGATAGAGAGCAACGAGTACAAGCAGATACTCGGTGTGCAGTGGCATCCAGAGTGGCTTGGCGAGGAGGGCTTGAAGATTTTCCAATGGTTGGTGCACCAGGCTGGCAATTTCTATGCTGCCAAGCAGTTGCACAAGCGAATCCTTACGCTCGATACCCATTGCGACACTCCGATGTTCTTCCCGCAGGGTGTGAAGTTCGACCATCGTGACCCTCGCATTCTCGTGGATTTGCACAAGATGACCGATGGACACCAGGATGCCACAACCATGGTGGCTTACCTGCCGCAGCCTAAGATAGGCGAGAGCTTCAGTAGCAAGGTGGCTTTCGAGGTTAATGGACCTACGCAGTATGCCGACCTCATCTTCGACAAGATAGAAGAGATAGTGAGCAAGAACCGCCAGTATCTCAGCATCGCCCGTACTCCTACTGATCTTTACAGCGACAAGCGCAAGGGTAGAAAGAGCATCATGCTCGGCATAGAGAATGGGCTGGCCTTGGAGCACGACCTTTCGAATGTAAAGCACTTCGCCCAGCGAGGCATTGTGTATATTACCCTCTGTCATAATGGCGACAACGACATCTGCGACAGTGCCCGAGGCTGCAACACCCACAATGGCGTGAGCAGTTTTGGTGCTAAGGTTATACAGGAGATGAATCGCTATGGCATAATGGTGGATTTGAGCCATGCGAATGA
>DBLF01000011.1:3190-47403 GCA_002297965.1 Candidatus Segatella papionis | reverse complement strand
AGTCGTGCGCTCTGTGATGTGCCACGCAACTTGACCGACGACCAGATGAGAGCTCTTGCTGCTCGTGGCGGTGTGGCTCATACCACGCTCTATCATGGATTCCTGCGCAAGGAGGGAGAGGCTGACATCATGGATGCCATCGCTCATTTGGAACATGCCATCGAGGTGATGGGCATCGACCACGTAGGCCTTGGTACCGACTTCGATGGAGATGGCGGTATTCGAGGTCTTGCCGATTCTTCCGAGCTTATCAACTTTACCTTGCAGTTGCTGCGCCGTAAGTATAGCGAGCAAGACATCGCCAAGATATGGGGAGGCAACTGGCTCAGAGTGATGACACAGGTGCAAAACTTTAAACATTAATGTTATGACGAAGAAAATGAAGATGATATTGGGTTTGGTGGTTGCCGCCGGTTTGGTGGCTGGTACTATCAGCTATAAGAATGCCAGCAATGCAAGTTCGCCAGAGACAGAGGAAGTGGAGGAGGCGGAGAAGCTGAATCCTGTAGGCCCTGCCTTTAATGCCGATTCTGCCATGGCTTATTGTGCGGCGCAATGTGATTTCGGACCTCGCACGATGAATAGCGAGGCGCACGACAAGTGTGGTGAATGGATTGTGAGTAAGTTCAAGCAGATGGGGTGCGAGGTAGAGACCCAGAAGGCAGACCTCAAGGGTTATGATGGTACAGTATTGAAGAATACCAATATCATAGCTCGTTACAATCCCAAGGCACAGACACGAATCATGCTTTGTGCCCATTGGGATAGTCGCCCTTGGGCGGACAATGACCCTGATAGCACCAATTGGCACAAGCCTGTGATGGCTGCCAACGATGGAGCTAGCGGTGTTGCCGTGATGCTAGAGGTAGCTCGTCAGTTGCAGGCAGACAAGAAGATGAACCCAAACATTGGTGTGGATTTCGTATGTTTCGATGCCGAGGACTGGGGTGTTCCTCAGTGGTCTGATGCACAGGATGATGGCAATAGCTGGGCTCTTGGTGCTCAGTATTGGAGCGAGAACAAGCCTGCTGATTACAATCCTCGCTATGGCATTCTGCTCGATATGGTGGGTGGTCAAGGAGCCAAGTTTTATCGAGAGGGCATGTCTATGCAATATGCCAGTGGCATCGTGAAGAAGGTTTGGGCTGCGGCTCGCCAGGCTGGTTTCGGAAGTTTCTTCCCTAAGAGCGATGGCGGTATGATAACCGACGATCATATCCCTGTGAATCAAAAAGCTAAGATTCCTACCATCGACATCATCGCCTACTATCCCGACTGCCAGCAGAGTAGTTTCGGTCCTACTTGGCATACTGTGAGCGATGATATGGCTCATCTCGACAAGAATGTGATGAAGGCAGTGGGGCAGACGTTGATTCAAGTACTTTATACGGAAGAATAAAAAAGAAATGCTCCTAGAGAATACTACTTTTTTCTCTAGGGGCATTTCTTTTCATCTTTAGTGATGTTTTATGTTTAAAGCTTTTGAACCTATGTTCAGAACTTTTGAATATAAGTTCAGAACTTTTGAATATAGATTATATCTGTCCTGATTCTACTTGTCTCACCACTCTCTCTGTGAGCCTATCCACACCATTAGGGTCGTATTTCTTATTCAGGCTGGCACCGAAGAGCGAGGCGAAAGCCTGGTAAAAGCCAGCACGGATAGGACCGAGGAAGGCTTGTATCAAGTGATAGGAAGAAGAGTTGCACTCACGATACACCAGCTTGATGCAGAGCTTGCCTTGGGCGTAGGTAAGCTTCTTCATTCTTGGCGTGTATTCCTGTTTGATGTCTTTCTCTACTAGTTTCATGTGGGCATCCTTCGCCTTTTTGTTAGGGAGCGTTTCCAGATAGTCGCCCGTCTCAATGATAATCTTTCTCACCTCCTTGGCAATAGGCAAGACCTTCTTGATGTTATATACCAGCCGGTTGTAAGCCATGCGTTCCTTGGCGTTTTTGAACACAGGTTGTGGATAAACATACACGTTGTTTACCTGTACGTATTGTATGCTGTCTTTGTCTAGCAAGACTTTTCCCACTTTCACCATAGGCTCGAAGGTCGGCGCATCCATATCAACCTCCCTATCCTCAGGGTGGTCACCATCCGTTTGTGCCATACTTTGCAAAGAGATGCAGAACAGCATCGTCAGCAAGAAGAATATTTTCTGTTTCATTTGGTCTCCTATATCTTAAAATTTATCTCCTATATCTATAAAATAGGTCTTTTATATCTTATAAATCAGTTTTCTATATCTAATATATAAAGAGGTGTAAGCCTCTTCGTTACTTAAATACGCCGCAAAATTACAGATAATTTCCCACTTAGCGAAAGTTTTTCTCTCTTTTCTTCTTCTTTTTCAGAATTTAGCAGTATCTTTGGCGAAATTTAATAAACCAATATCCAAGGGGATGCAGTATTGCCATCATCTCATAACAGCCCTTTTGCAGAAACTGCTTCTCGTAGGTGGTTTCGTGATATTCTTTGCCCCTTTTATGTTCGCTCAGTCTCCTTCTTCTCTCTCTTCGGAAAGTTCTCCTTCCTCCTTGGGAAGTTCTCCCTCTTCCTTGGGAAGTTCTCCTGCTTCTCCACCTTGGCAGCAACTTCTCTCTGAACTATCCGAAATGGAGGATTTCGAAAATACAGCTTGGGAAGACTACGAGGAAGACCTGGAGGAACTATCCCAACACCCGATGAACTTGAATGCAGCTTCTCGCGAAGATTTGGAGAGATTGCCCTTCCTCACAACCTCGCAAGTAGAGGACATTTTGTATTACAATTATCGCTATGGAGGCTTGAAGACAATGGGAGAACTGGTTTTGATTCCGAGCATCAGTTGGTATCAGCGCCAGTTGATGGGATACTTCTTCTATGTGGCTGATGTTCAGCAGAAACAAGGTTTTCCTACTCTGCGTAATATGGCCAAATATGGCAAGCATGAGGTGATGGGAATGCTGAAAGTACCCTTTTACGAGCGAAAGGGAGATGTAATGGGTGAAGATGGGAAGAGTAACGATGGATACATGGGTTATCGGTACAAGCACAATGTGCGCTATCAGTATAGGTATGGCGATTATGTGAAGCTGGGATTCGTGGGAGCACAGGATGCTGGCGAGCCTTTTGGAGCAGGGAAAAACAATTTAGGCTACGATTTCTATTCTTTTTATCTGCAAGTCAGGAAGCTGGGACGATGGAAGAATATCACCCTCGGACGATACCGTTTGCATGAAGGATTGGGGTTGATACTCAACAATGATTTTAGTTTTGGCAAGTTATCTGTACTTTCCTCTATGGGCAGGTCATCAAATGTAATCAAGGTACATTCTTCTCGTTCCTCTGCTAATTATCTGCAAGGAGTAGCTGCTACTTATACGCTTGCCAAGGGACTCGACCTGACAGGTTTCTTCTCTTATAGAAAGATAGATGCTACTTTGTCTGGAGCGGGAGGCATCAAGACTATCCTCAAGACCGGTTTGCACCGTACCATCAAGGAAATACAGAAGCAAGATGTCGCCTCCAATACCTTGGTGGGCGGCAACATTAGTTATCGAAGCAATGGCTGGCATGTAGGAGCGACTGGCTTTTTTACTTCTTTCTCACATCCGTTGACTCCCAACAAGACGGAACTTTACAAGCGGTTCTATCCCCAGGGGTATGAGTTTTGGAATGCAAGCGTAGATTATGGTTACACGTCCCATCGTTGGACCATTGCGGGCGAGACGGCTACAGGTAGTTGCAATGCCATCGCTACCCTCAACTCTGTCTCTTATCTTTTCACCGACCATTTTTCGCTGATGGCTTTGCAGCGTTTCTATTCCGCCCGATATTACTCGCTCTTCAGCAACAGCTTCTCAGAGGGCAGCAGTGTGCAGGATGAAAACGGAGTGTATCTTGGCTTTACGTGGACTCCTGCCAGCCGATGGAGTGTCGCTGCCTATAGCGACTTCGCCTATTTCGTCTGGCCCAAGTATCATACCCAGGAGAGTACGCAGAGTTGGGACAATTTGGTTAGCATTCTTTTTCAGCCTGCAAAATCATGTACGATAGGTGCCAGGGTGCGCTATAAGGAGAGGGCCGGGATGATAACGGAGCGGTTTCGTCTTTACGCCACCGTGACTCGGGAAAACTGGAGTTCCAAGACAAGTGTGGATTATACGGTAAGTAAGGAAAAAAGAAATGGAGCGGGAAGCGATGAGGATATGGATTACGAGGAAAGTAACCCGAGCAGAGGCTATCTGGTAAACGAGAACTTGGGATGGCGATGGCAGTGGTTGAAGCTTTCGGGCGTTTGCGGCTATTTCCATACGCACGACTACGACAGCCGCATCTATGCCTACGAGCCTGGTTTGCTTTATCAGATGAGTTTTGGCAGTTATTATGGCGAGGGCATCCGATATGCGCTAGTGGCTCGATCGGAGATAGGCAAGCATCTGCTCTTGATAGCCAAACTGGGCACCACCGATTATTTCGACCGCAACCATATCTCCTCTGGGCTACAAGAAATATCCCATTCTTCGCAGACCGATATGGAAATACAAGTGAAATGGAAGCTGTAATGATAAAAAAAGAGAAAAGATTTGTTAGTTACAAGGAATTTAGTTAATTTTGCCCTTTGTTATAGATGGCCTATAAAAATAGATGGGCTATAAATAAGTATTGTATAAATAATTAGTAAAAATATAAATAATAAGATAAGGTGAGACGAAACAGAGGTTTATTGACTACGCCATTATGCTTTGTTGTCAATATGGTGTTGGTTTATGTGGTTTATGCCATTTGTCGCTTGGTTTTCTTGGCGGTCAATTGGGGGATGTTTTCCGAGACAATGTCATGGAGTGCTTTTGGTGAAATACTTCATGGAGCATGGTTCTTCGACACATCCGCAATACTTTACACGAATGCACTTTATGCTCTCTTGATGCTTTTCCCTATTCATTATAAGGAAACGAAACTGTATCAGAAAATAGCAAAGTGGATATTTGTTGTAGTCAATAGTGTTTGCATAGTGGCCAACTTGGTAGATTGTGTGTACTTCCAATATACCACTCGTCGCACCACCGTGACCGTGTTCTCAGAGTTTCGAAACGAGAACAATCTGGGCGGTATCTTTGGCGTAGAAGTGTTGCGCCATTGGTATTTGGTGTTGATAGGCATCTTGTTGATGTATGCTTTGTTCCGATTGTATCGCATGCCTAGAGGGGAGCAGCCAGAAGCTATCCGCCGCCCTTATCAACCGAAGCCGATGCTCAGATACTATGTAGCCCATTTGCTCTGCCTCTTGGTGTTTGTACCTCTGTGTGTGGCAGGTATGCGTGGCGGCTTTACGACCGCGGTGCGTCCTATCACGATAAGCAATGCCAATCAGTATGTGGATAGACCTTTGGAGGCAGCCATCGTGCTCAATACTCCTTTCTCCATCATTCGAACTGCCGGCAAGCCTATTTTCGTTGTGCCGAATTATTATACGGATTCTCAATTGGATGCGATTTATTCGCCTATCCATACTCCAAGCGACACATTGGTGAAGAGGAAGAAAAATGTGGTAGTCATTATCATCGAGAGCTTTGGGCGAGAATATATTGGCGGATTCAACAAGTGGCTAGAGCATGGCAAGTACAAGGGATATACCCCATTCGTAGATTCCCTGATGCAGCATAGTGCTACTTATCTCTATTCTTACTGCAATGGCAGGAAGAGCATCGACGGAATGCCTAGCATCTTGTCGAGCATCCCTATGTTTGTGGAGCCATTCTTCTTGACTCCTGCTTCCATGAACAATGTGAGCGGACTGGCTGGAGAGCTGAAAAAGAAGGGCTATTATTCCGCCTTTTTCCATGGAGCGGAGAATGGTTCGATGGGTTTCCAGGCCTTTGCCCGTACCACTGGGTTCACCGATTATTTCGGTCGTACGGAGTATAACGCAGATAAGCGTTTTGGGGGTGATAAGGATTTCGATGGTACTTGGGCGATTTGGGATGAACCATTCATGCAGTTCTATGCCACCAAGATGGGTGAGATGAAGCAACCGTTTATGACAGCGCTCTTCACCGCCTCTTCTCATCATCCTTACGTGATACCCGATAAATATAAGAAGATATTCCCGGAGGAAGGTATCGTGATACACAAATGTATCCGCTATACCGACAATGCCTTGAGAAAGTTCTTCGCCAAGGCTAAGACGATGCCGTGGTACAAGAATACGCTCTTCGTGATAACCTCCGACCATACCAACTTGAGTGACCACAAGTACTATCAGACGGATTTGGGCGGTTTCTGCTCGCCTATCATCTTCTTCGACCCGAGCGGCGAGTTTAAGCCAGGCATGCGGGATGCCATCGCCCAGCAGATAGATATTATGCCTACGGTGTTGAGCTATCTGGGATACGACCAAAAGTACATCGGCTTTGGCATAGACTTGCTTAACACTCCTGCCAAGGATACATGGGCTGTGAACTATAACAATGGCTTCTATCAATATGTAAAGGGAGATTATCTCTTGCAATGGGATGGCCAGAAGACCAAGGCTATGTATCGCTTCCGCACCGATTTGTTGCTGGAACACAACATCGCCGACAAGGAGCCGAAGGTTCGCCAGGCGATGGAGCGAGAGGTGAAAGCTATCATTCAGTCGTATATGGAGCGAATGACCCAGAATAGGCTGGTTATTGCCAACGAGGGCAAGAAAAAGTAAACAGAAATAAAGGAAAGATAAATGAGAATAGTTCTATTTTGCGAGAACAAGTATGCCATCGACATACTGAATCCGATACAAGAATATGTGGCTAGCAACCATTTGCCACACGAGGTGCTATGGTACATCCATCAGCCTAAGATAGACAAGTTCCCTTATGCCGACCAGGTGAAGTGGACGGGTTCTATCCAGGAAGTCTATGACTTCTCGCCAGAGGCCATCTATGTGCCAGGCAACATCGTGCCATACTATCTGCCTGGAGTCAAGATACAAGTGTTCCATGGCTATGCGGCAGAGAAGAAAGACCATTGGATTATCCGCAGATACTTCGACACTTACTTCACCCAGGGGCCTTATTTCACCTCCCATTTCCAGGCATTGTCGAAGAAATATGGTGATTTCGAGGTGCTGGAGACAGGATGGCCTAAGCAAGATTGGATCAAGGCAAACCTGCATAAGTATGATGCAGAGCGAGAGCAACTGCTCAAGGAGAGTGGCAAGCAGACCATCGTTCTCTATGCGCCAACTTTCTCGCCCAAGCTCACTTCGCTTCCTTATCTCAAGGAACAGCTAGGCAAGTTGGCAGAGGAACGCAATGCGTTGGTGTTGATGAAGTTTCATCCGCTCACCCGCCAGGATTGGGTAGATGAATATCGCGAATGGGCCAAGGACAAGGAGGATGTGGTCTTCATCGACAAGGGGGAGAATGTAACCAAGTACCAGCTGATGTCGGATGTACTCATCAGCGACACCTCCTCCACCATCTATGAATTCTTGTTGCTTTCCCGCCCTGTTGTCACTTTGGGCACCATCTCCAAGGATATCTATTGGGAGAACATCACGGAGGCAGACCAGTTGATTCCTGCCTACGACCATGCGCTGCACGACCCAGAGGCGATAGCCAAGCGCCAGTGGATAGTAGATAATTACGATCCTTATCTGGATGGCAAGGTATGCGAGCGCATGATAGCGGGCGCAGAGGATTATATACGCCGCCATGGCGTGCCCGAGAGAAGGCACCTCAATTTGTGGCGCAAATATACAAGTATCAAGACATTTGGTAAGATAAAGAGAAACAAGTAACGATCAAGTAACGATTAAGATATTTAGGGTTATGCTGAATTTTACGGTTGGTCCTGTCATGGCAAGTGACGAGGTGAGAGCCATCGGTGCCGAGCAGGTTCCATATTTCAGAACAGCGGAGTTTTCTGCTACGATGAAGGAGAACGAGCGATTGATGAAGCAGTTTGCCAAGGCTGCTGATGATGCTCGTGTGGTCTTTATCACGGGTTCGGGTACCGCCTCGATGGAGGCAGTGGTGATGAACTGTTTTACACCCGCCGACAAGGTGTTGGTGGTGAATGGTGGTAGCTTTGGCCATCGCTTTGTGCAGCTTTGTGAGATACACGGCATTCCTCATACAGAAATTAAGCTTGAGATGGGGAATCCGCTGACAGCCGACGACCTTAAGCCATACGAAGGCCAGGGTTATACAGGCTTTTTGGTCAACTTGCATGAGACATCCACGGGTGTGCTATACGACATCCAGATGATTAGCGAATTCTGCCATCGCAACCATATCTTCCTGGCGGTCGATTCCATCAGCTCTTTCCTTGCCGACCCATTTGATATGCAAGCCCTTGGCGTGAATGTGATGATTACGGGTTCGCAGAAGGCATTGGCTTGTCCTCCGGGCATCTCTGTCATCGTGCTCGACGCTGAGGCTCAGAAACGTGTGGAGGCAAACACGGTGAAGTCGATGTACTTCGACCTGAAGGATGCCTTGAAGAATGGCGAGCGTGGGCAGACACCATTTACTCCTGCCGTAGGTATCTTGCTGCAAATCAATGCTCGTTTGCGTGAGATAGAGCGCAATGGAGGCGTGGAGAGCGAAAATCGCCGAATGAAGATGATAGCCGAAGACTTCCGCAGCAAAATCAAGGACTTGCCTTTCACCATCGTTTCCAAGTCGATGTCGAATGCTGTCACTCCGCTCCATCCTCTCCATGCTTCGGCTTACGACATCTTCCTCAAGCTGAAGGATGAGTATGGCATCTGGGTATGTCCTAACGGTGGAGATATGGCAGAGAAAGTGTTCCGAGTGGGACATCTTGGCAACTTGACGCCAGAGGATAACACCGTCTTGGTGAATGCCTTGAAGGATTTGCAAGCTAAAGGATTGTTATAACATAAGAACAATATGATAAAAGTCATCACATACGGCACTTACGACCTCTTGCACTATGGTCACATCCGTCTTCTGGAGCGTGCGAAAGCTTTGGGAGACTACCTTATCGTGGGTGTGACTTCCGATACCTTCGACCGTGAGCGTGGCAAAATCAATGTGCAGCAGTCGCTGATGGAACGTGTCGAGGCTGTTCGCGCCACTGGACTTGCTGACGAAATCATCATCGAGGAATATGAGGGACAAAAGATAGACGACATCAAGCGTCTGAATGTTGACATCTTTACCGTGGGCTCGGATTGGAAGGGAAAATTCGATTATCTCAAGGCCTATTGCAAGGTGGTATATCTAGACCGCACCAGTGGCGTGTCTAGCACCGAGATACGAAGTGAGCAGCAAGTGGTGCGCCTTGGCTTGGTGGGCGAGTCGCCTATCCTCAACAAGATAGAGCGTGAGTCGCAGTATGTGAACGGACTGAAGGCAGGCAAGGTCTTCACCTTAAACGATTCTTATCTGTCTAAAACGTTGCGGGAGCAGGAAAATCAGGTGGGCTCTTATCAAGAGTTGTTGGCAGACAGCGATGCGCTCTATGTCATTTCCGCACCATCGTTGCATTATGTACAGATTAAGGAGGCATTGGAACAAGGCAAACATGTGTTGTGCGAGTCGCCCATCACCATGGATGCGAACCAATGGCAAGAACTTCTCAAGATAGCTCGGCAAAAGCAGTTGGTCTTGATGGATTCCATCAAGACGGCTTATTCCGTAGCCTACTATCGCCTCTTGCTTTTGGCAAAGGGGGGAATCATCGGCGACATCATGTCGGTGGATGCCACTTGCACCAGTCTCATAGACTTCGATCCTACCCAAGATGCCCAGAAGAATCTCTACGAATGGAACAGCATCTGTGCCTGGGGACCTACGGCACTATTGCCTATTTTCCAGTTGCTGGGCACGGATTACGCATCCAAACAGATTGCCACTCATTTCCTGGACGAGGAGAATAAATATGATGCATTCACCAAGATTTCCTTTGTTTATCCACACGCTGTGGCTTCGCTGAAGGTGGGGCAGGGCGTGAAGTCGGAAGGCTCCCTGGTCATCTCCGGCACCAAGGGCTATATCTATGTGCCAGCTCCATGGTGGAAGACAGACTATTTTGAGGTGAGGTATGAGAATCCACAGAACAACAAGCGATATTTCTATCAGTTGGATGGCGAGGGATTGCGCTATATGCTTCTCTCCTTCCTCAAGGCTATTCGCCAGAAGAAAGATTTCTCTTATGTTTCTCCAGAGATTTCTGGAGCCATCATCGATGTTATCTCCGATTTCGAGGAGCGAAAGGATATGGTGCTGGTTTAGACTGTATATATCTTACCTAGAAACGTTGTCTGTGGAGTGTTATGAAGGGATACTCTGATTTCTACTTCACATTACACCAAATTCGCATAACTCTCTATGTTATAGAGAAATGGATGGGTGTAGTGTCGTGGAAGGCACTGCACCCACACTACACCCCACTTCACCTTTTTGGGGTGGGTGGTGTAATGTGGTGTAGTGTGGGTGTAGTGTGCGGATTGACAGTACACCCATAAAACTCTCTGTGTAACAGCTGTTTATGAAGAATTGGTGTAGTGTGTAGTACTTTTCTTTATTTGTGCTGTTACGAAAGATGCCTTTCGTTGCGCTTAGATTGCTCCCGAGAGGGCAATAAGTTGCCCTCCTTGGGGCAATATATTGCTCTGGTGAGGCAAAAAATGGAATAACTTGACGCAAGATTTTGAATAGGCTTAGCAGAAGTTAGAACAAGGCTTGGCAAGAGCGTAAAATTAGGTGATACAAAAGAAAAAATAGATATGAACAAAAATAATAAGATATCAGTAGTAATCAATACCTACAATGCTTCTAAGCATTTGGCAAGGGTCTTGGATACCGTCAAGGACTTTGACGAGATAGTCATCTGCGACATGGAGAGCACGGATGATACCCGTGAGATAGCCGAGCGCTATGGGTGCAAGATAGTAATGTTCCCACGAGGAAACTATCAGATTTGCGAGCCAGCAAGGCAAACAGCCATAGATGCAGCTTCCAATAAATGGGTTTTGGTGGTGGATGCAGATGAATTGGTAACTACTCAATTGAAAGATTATCTTTATGCCTTGACCAGACGAGATGATGCTCCGAGTGGGGTATATATTCCTCGTAAGAGTAAATTTATGGGACGTTTTATGCACTGCTTCTATCCTGATTATCAACTTCGATTCTTTATAAAGGAAGGAACAGTTTGGCCCCCTATCATTCATGCAGACCCTATCATTCAGGGAAGAATTGAAAAGTTGCCGAAGACAGATGAAAGTTTGGCTTTTATTCATTTAGCCGATGATTCTATTGCATGTAGAGTAGCTAAGATTAACCAATATACGGAGAACGAGATAGAGAAAAAGCGTAACCGCCATTATGGAGTAGCAGCTCTGTTTTATCGCCCTTTTGTAAGGTTCTTTAGGGCATATATTCAAAAAGGTGGTTTTCGAGATGGTTTGGAAGGTTTTGTCTGTGCTTGCTACGAAGGCATCTACCAGTTTGTGGCAGTGAGCAAAATATTGGAAGATAGATACCGAAACCGATAAAGTAGCAATACTTTTGGAGGTTATAGCACAAGCTATGGGTAAATAAAATCAAAGTTCCCGCTAGGTTTTCTTGATGGTTAGCCTAGCGGGATATATCAGAAAAGACGAGAAGCAATAATCCTATAAGTATTTGTTAATGCCATTGTTACACCATGAGAGATGTTCTTTTTTGACTTTTTCTAGTTCTACCAAGTGGCGTTGCTCATTGCCTTTGGAAGCTTCTTGGTGGTAAAGGTGATAGACTGCACCACCCATCTTCAGTGCTTTTTTCTTGACACCAGCGAAATGTAGGCGGAAGGCAAGTTCGCCATCCTCGTGCCCCCATTGTATAAGGTCTTCGTTGTAGCCATTTACCTTGATAAGGTCTTCTTTCCAAAAAGCCATGTTGCAACCACGCAGATGGTCTATCTTCTTGGCATATCTTAATGCCATGTAATGGCGTAAGAACTTGGAGCGAAAACTGTTAAGCATAAAGCTTGCTGGCATATTCCAAATGTTAAGTTTAAAGTTCTTGGTTGTCATCAGCTTTTGTGTGACCTCAGACGATAGCTTGATTCTGCTACCGCATACAAAGTAATTCTTCTCTGCAAGTTCTAAGTGGTCGCTTACAAAGTGTGGAGACAGAATTACATCTCCATCTACTTGGAGGATATAGTCGCTCGATACCTGGGCAATAGCCTTGTTGAGAATGATAGTTCTTCTGAACCCCTTATCCTCATGCCATACATGCTTGATAGGTATGTTTGTTTCTTTTCTTAAACGGTCTATCAATTTTTGGGTCTCTTGAGTGGAACCATCGTCTGCAATAACGATTTCGTCGGGTAAGACAGTCTGTGCAAACATGCTTCTTAGTGAGAACTCCAAGGCCTCTGGCCAGTTGTATGTAGATACAAGTATACTAACTTTTATTCTATTCATCGTTGTTTTATTGTTTTAGTTTAATATGAAATATTTGGCAGAAAGTTTTGGTAATACGTTCTAGATAATAATATTTTTTGGTCACCCCATATTTACGTATGTTGGCAAGTATTTGTTTCTTTCTGTCTGTATCCATGTTTGTTCTGAAGATTTCCTTATATACGTATCCTTTTGATAAACCGAGCTGGAAACCACAGAAAATTTGTTTCTTCCATAAATAGGTAAAAATGGTTAGTTTTTCGACTAACTGTTTTTCCTTTCTGTCTATTTGGACAGTAACGCTTTGTCTGTGTCGTCTGAAGCGATTAAGGCGTTCGTGCAAAATGGCTACATCTCCTTTTTCTGCCATTTTTATCCAGAAAAACCAGTCCCCACAGTATTTCATTGTAGTAAAGTCTTTATCTATGAGTTGATATTTGCTTTTGCGGAAAACGGTCATACTGGCGTTGTAAGTGTCATTATGATAGAACATGAAATCTTTTAAGTATCGGCAAGAAGAGTAGGTGCATACCTTGTTTTCATCTTTCCCTATTTCCCAGGAATCATAATTTAGAGATAGTTCTTTGCCATCTTGGTCGACCAAGATGGAGCCACAATGTGTGAATGAGAGTCGAGGATTCTCATCTAGTATTTTTACGGCATTTTGGAGTAATGTATTCTCGCAATAGTCATCACTTTCTGCAATCCAAATGTATTCTCCTTGTGTCAATGCTAAGCCTTTCTCCCATTGTATAAAAGGGTTTCCAGAATTCGTTTCGCTTAAGATGAGGTGGCTCACTTTTGGATGCGATGCAAATTGTTGCAAGTATTGAGCACTATCGTCTGTAGAGCAGTCATCAAGTAGGATGACTTCATAGTCAGTAAAAGTCTGTTCAAATATAGACTGTAGCCTTTGAGGAAGATATTTCCTATAATTGTAGTTGGGTACAATGATACTTACTTTTGGCATAATATATCAAATAGTTTTATCTTATGTTACGGAACAATTGGTTGAATTTATCGAATGATGAAAGTGATAGGGAGCCATTTTTCTGTTCAATCCAATATAGAGGTAAGTCATGATACATAGCAGCTACTAGTGAGAATGTGCTAGGTGCTCCTATCAGATAGTCGCATTCCGACAACAGGCAGAGGTCATCCTCTTGTCCACCCTGTGGAAAACACACCTGAATATCCTTGAGGTTTTCCCGATATGATTCTTTGTCCAGAGACGGGTCGTTGCTGCATATATATACAGTGAGCTTTTTCTTTGGAAAAAGAGCGCGAAACTGCAATATGTAGTCTTGATAAGTATCATCTTCGAAGTAATACTTGCCGTTGTGCCAAGTCTTATAGTCACCTCGGCGGATATGTACGCCAAGTCTTATCTCATCCTCTTCCTTTTCGCCCATGAAACTCTTAGCTTTCTCAATAATAGGCGCATCAAAGTAAAACAGGTCTATAATCTCTGCTTTATATTTGACAAAAAGGTTATAGAAGCGAACGCACCATCCTTTTATTAGCACATGCTTGTGTTTAGCAACGAGTGCTGCATCTCTTTGTATGGCTTCTTCGGCAATGTCTTTGAAGTCAACAGTTGGTATCAGCCCCCACTTTGCCGCATATTTGGCAAATAGGTAGCTGAGGAAGTTGTGACCTCGTGTATGGCAAATCTTGAAGTATTGGTACTTGTAGCAGAAACGCATGGATATGCTCTTCCTGCCATGCTCACGTGCCCAGGCGTAAACATGACCATACTGCAAGATGTTGTTGCACATGCGTCCCTTGTCGGTTGCGAATATCATGATTAATTTCTTATTTTATCTTTTTGTTGTCTATTTCATTGAATACCTTTTGGAAGTAGAGGCGGAGTAATAGCTCACGAGCTGCCGCCTTTCGCTTGGCTGTTGGCAGAAAGGCCTCTTGTGCCCTTACTTGGTCTTCGTTGTAACTGTATGACTGTTTTACAGGCGAGTTGATATCCAGAAGATTGTTGCCCAACTTCATATAGTCTGTATTTTTGAAGGCGAATGGCGCTATCGTTGCCACTAAGTCATAATGGCATCCCCACTTCTGAGAATGGAGAGGATAATCCTTTTCTCGAAGAGAAGGTGGCAGATAGATATAGAGCGGCACGGAGTTTTGCCATCTCTTGCCTATCACGTTGTAGTTGAGGATGGCTCGCACATTGTGGTCTCCTGTGATGACCAAGATTGTATTCTTGGCAGCTTCAGACTTTTTGAACTCATCCAAGAAATTCGCCAGGCATGAGTTGAAGTATTGGTAAGCTCTCAAGTATTTTGCCACGACATCATCTCCCACTTTGTTGAAGCATTGCTTGCTGCAGAATCCTTTCGGGAGTTCGGGCAACTTTGCGTGGCTCGGTATTTCCAATGGAGGGTGATTGGTGGTTGTCATCCCCATGATCATCTGTGGATGTTTCGCTTTTTGGTTCAAACGTTGCAAGATAGCCTGGAGCATGTATTCGTCATATACGCCAATGCCGTTGTATTCAGCTCTTGGATTTTCCTTCAAGAGTTCATACTTGCCTGTCAGTTTGGTAAACTTTTGGTTGGTCAACGCTTGTCCGCAGTTTTCCCATCCTAAGTCCATGCCTGATAGAAATTCGCAGGTGTAACCACTGTTTACAAATGGTAATGCGATGGATGACGGCAGACAATGTAGGCGATAGCCTGAGCGGAAGACTCGTTGGAATGGTGTCGAAACAGTAATGTTCTCTATGGTGGCTATCGTTCCATTGCGTACAGATTGGTAATTGTCGAACACAATATCCTCTGCCATGTGCTTTTGCATACCGCACTGCATGATGGCCCCTAAGTGCATGAGATAATTGCTCCAACTCTCACAGCACAATATTAAGACATTGGGTTGTCGCTGTACTGGGGCGTTGGCGTGTGCGAATAGGACCTGGCGCAAGGTTGCTATTGTATCGGTTGATAGTTTTACCTTTGAATCTGTAAAAGTATTGATAGCCTCTTGCAAATTTTGGAATTTGTACTCGCGAAGCAACTCTTCTGTTGGTTTTGTCTCGAAAGCCATTGACTTTTCCTTGAATGCCTTCTTTAGCATATAAGGAGCATTCGGAATCAAGTCGTTGATGTGCTCATCGGTAGAAACGATGAGGTCTTCCACTTGCAGGGGATATGGACCGACAGAACCACGGAGGCAAAGGACAAGAATGGCGCTGTATGCCAATACTTCTAAACTTAGCTTTTTGGCGTTGGTGTGGGGAGTCTTTTCCTGTGTATATGCTTTATTGGCGAGTCTCTTTGCCAAGAACCCCAACACAAAAAGCCCTAAGGCAATCCAAATTACAGGATAGTCATCCCAAATAGTCTGGATGAGGCTGAGTGGTTCTTCATCGAAAAAGTCGAAGAAGGTGATGGAGATGTGGCTGTTGAAGTTGGTAAAGTAGCCTAAGTCTATGCTAGATAGCAGTGATAGTAGGATAATCACTACCATGTAATACCAGGTACAGAAACTCTTGAGACCTTTTTGCCAACAAGTGGATCCGATAAAAGGGAGAATGAGCATAACGACAGTTGGTAGCAAGGCACAATAGGCCGCTACTTGTAAATCAAAGCGTAAGGCATTGTATAAAGCCTTGAGAAGGGCAGATGGTTGTGAAGACATGACATCCATAGGCACATTTTGCATTATAAATATCGTGCGGAATAGAGCCAAAGTTGCAATGACAATCAAGGAAGACCATAGAAGTCCTTTCAAAAATGAAGTTATGTTCTTAATTCTAAATACCATATATTATTCTAACCTTTCCTCTATATTAAACACAGAATGTTGTTATCTCTTTTTTAAGTGTAAATGATTCGTATTATTTATGATTTATTGCAAGTCTTGTCTCATCTTATGGGTGACAGGGTCGATAATTTTCAACCACTGCTCTCTGGTACGCTTCCAGCGGTTGTGGGTCCAAAGCCAGTAAGCTGGTTGGCGCTGGATGGTCTTCTCTAGCTCACGGAAGTACTTCTCGGTGATTTCAAATTCCTCGCACTCCGTAGGCTTGTCGGTCAGGAGTTTGATTTCTCCCTTGTAGTAGCCGCGCTTCACTCGCTGCATATCTAGATAATAGACAGCAAAGTTGGCTTTCCTGGCGATTTTCTCTGTGCCGGTGAGTACAGGGGTGTCATGATGGAGGAAGTCGGTCCAGTAGTGGATGTTGTTCCAAAAAGGCACTTGGTCGGCGATGAATCCAATGACGATTTGCTTTCCTTCTTGGCGCATCTTTACAATTTTTCGCAGAGTCTCTGCCATCGGAATGCTGATGGCTCCCAAACGGTTGCGCAGACGAAGGAAGAGGGTGTCGAATGCTGGGTTCTCCAGCACATGATAAATCTGTCCGAAGGTAATGTCTTCACCAGCCCACAGTGGCAGGGAAGTCACCCACTCCCAGTTGCAATAATGCCCCAGATAGACGGCGCAAGACTGTCCCTTTCGGCAAGATTCCTTGATTTGCTCTACCCCCGAGAACTGCATGCGCTTCATCACTTGCTTCTTGCTCATGGTGAAGAGCTTGATGGTTTCCACGATGTAGTCGCAGAACCAAGCATAAAAGTCCTTTTCTATCTGTATGCGTTCATCCTCGTTCTTCTCTGGGAAGCTGTCGAAGAGATGCTTCCTAACCAGGGGACGGCGATACTTCACGACATAATATATCAGATAATACAAGCCGTCGCTGAGAATGTAGAGCACTCTCAGCGGTAGGAGGGACATCAAATACCAGACGCAGAACACACTGCCATATAATATTTTCTTCATATTTATCTTTATCCTAGGTCTCCCAAAATCTTACACTTGCTGCATATCGTGCAACTTGCGATAATAGCCGTTCTTGGCTATCAACTCATCGTGGGTGCCTCGCTCCACGATTCTTCCCTCATGCAGCACGCATATCTCGTCGGCATTCTTGATGGTGCTCAGGCGGTGGGCTACAGCCACAGTGGTGCGGGTCTTCATCAGTTTCTCCAACGCATCCTGTACCAAGCGCTCGCTCTCGGTGTCGAGGGCGGATGTCGCCTCGTCGAGGATGAGGATAGGAGGATTCTTGAGGATGGCACGGGCGATGCTCACACGCTGGCGCTGACCACCTGACAAGCGACCGCCACGATCACCGATATTGGTGTCGAAGCCATGCTCCGAGTGCATGATGAAATCGTAGGCGTTGGCTATCTTGGCGGCGTTGGCAATCTCGGCGTCGGTGGCATCGGTCTTGCCAAAACGTATGTTGTCCTTGAAGCTGGCATTGAAGAGGATGGCCTCCTGGTTCACGTTGCCCATCAACTGGCGCAGGTCGTGTACGGCGAGATCCTTCACATTGATGCCGTCGATGAGGACTTCTCCCTCCTGTACGTCGTAGTAACGAGGAATCAAATCTACCATCGTGCTCTTTCCACTACCGCTCTGTCCAACCAAAGCCACGGTCTTTCCCTTCGGAATCACCAAGTTGATGTCCTTCAACACATATACCAACTCGTTGTTTCTGTGGTCGGTATAGGCGAAGGAAACGTGGCGGAACTCTATCTGATGCTCGAAGCTCGTGATATGCTCTGGATTATCCTTGTCCTTGATTTCCACCTCGGCCTGGAGAATCTTGTCGATACGATCCATGGAGGCAAGACCCTTAGGGATATTGTAGCTAGCCTTGGAGAATTCCTTCAGAGGGTTGATGATGCTGTAGAGCATCACCAGGTAGAAGATGATGGTAGGACCATCGATGCGGCCATAGTCCAATACCAAGATGCCACCAAACCATAGTACGATGACAATGAGGATGGTGCCCAAAAACTCACTCATCGGGTGAGCCATCTGCTGGCGGATGTTCACGCGCATGATATGGTCTCGATATTGTCCGTTCACCTTGGCGAAAGCTTTGTTCATCTTTTCCTCGGCACAGAATGCCTTGATGATGCGCAAGCCTCCCAGCGTTTCCTCCACCATGCTCATGGTGTCGCTCCAAAGGCTTTGAGCCTCAGTGCTTTGTGCTTTGAGCTTTCTTCCTACGAATCCCATGAACCATCCGAAGCCTGGCACGAAGAGGATGGTGAAGAGGGTGAGTTGCCAACTGATGACGACGAGGGCGGTAAAGTAGGCGATAATCAAGATAGGGTTCTTGAAGAGCATGTCGAGCGACGACATGATGCTGTTCTCCACTTCCTGTACATCACCACTCATGCGGGCGATGATGTCGCCTTTGCGCTCCTCGCTGAAGAAACCCAGCGAGAGGGAGGTAATCTTCTGATAGAGTTGGTTGCGAATATCACGTACGATGCCTGTTCGGATAGGGATGATGGTTGCCGATGAGAGGAAGTAGGCTGCCGTCTTCAGGAAAGTCATAAAGGCGAGGAACAAACCGATTACCAACAGAGCCAGTGATGCACTATGTGCCACGATAAATTCCTGGATGTAGTAGTAAAGGTTGTTGGTTACCACCTCCTTGATGGTTCCTAGACTTCCGTCCCAATGCATATAGTCGTTGGCACGGATGCCGCCATCTACCTGGAAGAGGATTTGCAGGATTGGTATCAAGGCTGCAAACGAGAAAATGTTCAATATCGCACTGAGGATATTGAACAGGATAGATAGTCCCAAATACTTCTTGTAGGGAGGGACAAATCGACGTAATATTTGCAAGAATTCCTTCATAGGTGCAAATTTAGTGTTTTTAGCGAAAACTACAAAAGATTTCTCTTCTTTTTTCGCTTTGTTTTGCTAAAAAGACAACTTTTACCCATTTTTGATGAGGTAAAGTTGTCTTTTTATGGGTTGTTTAATTGAATCTAATCTTTTGGTTGTGAGAAGACTTAGTCTTCTTTCACTTCCTCGCCGAAGAGGGTGGCTGAGGTGGAGCCTGTGATGCGAACCTTCACGAACTCTCCGATGTGGTGGTTGCCCTTGTCGATGACCACCGCCTTGTTCTGTTCGGTGCGACCCATCATCTGCTCACGGCTTCGCTTGCTGAAGTTCTCGATGAGGATGGTGAATACCTTACCCTCGTCCTTCTTGTTCTGCTCGGCGCTCACCTCGGTCTGGAGCTTGATGAGTTCGTTGAGTCGGGCTATCTTGGTCTCTTCCGATACGTTGTCTGGCAGGTGCTTGGCTGCGTAAGTGCCAGGACGCTCTGAGTACTTGAACATAAAGGCGCTGTCGAAACCTACTTCCTTCACCAAGGAGAGAGTTTCTTGATGGTCTTCCTCGGTCTCATCGTGATAACCTACGAAGATGTCGGTGGTGATGCCGCAACCAGGGATGATGCGCTTGATGGCTGCAATCTTATCCAAGTACTCCTCGCGGGTATATTTGCGGTTCATCAGCTTCAATATCTTGTTGCTTCCGCTCTGTGCCGGGAAATGGATGTGGTTGCAGAGGTTTGGCTCGTCGGCGATGGCGTGCAGGATGTCCTCGGTCATGTCCTCTGGGTTGGAGGTGGTGAAGCGCACACGCATGTCTGGCACTGCCTCGGCTACCATTCTCAGCAACTGGGCGAAGGAAATGCTGCCTTCCTCACGCTTGCCCGATGGGGAGAGACCATAGCTGTTCACGTTCTGTCCCAGGAGGGTAACCTCCTTGAAACCACGGTTGTGCAGGTCGCGTACCTCTCTGAGGATGCTCTCTGCGTCGCGGCTGCGCTCACGTCCACGGGTATAAGGTACGATGCAGTAGTGGCAGAAGTTGTTGCAGCCACGCATGATGCTCACGAAACCGCTCACTCGGTTGCCGCCGATGCGCTGAGGCACGATGTTGCGGTAAGTCTCTGTCTTCGAAAGCTCGATGTTGATGGCGTTGGTGCCAATCTCGCACTGCGCAATCATGTCTGGCAGGTTGAGGTAACTGTCTGGTCCGCAAACCAAGTTGGCGTAGTGGTTCTGGATGAGGTCGTCCTTCACACGCTCCGCCATGCAGCCCAATACCCCGAGGATTACCTTTCTGCCCTTCTTCTGCTCGGCATGGAGGGTGTCCAGGCGATGGTAAATCTTGTTCTCCGCATTCTCTCGAATGCTACAGGTGTTGAGGAAGATGGCATCCGCCTCTTCTTCCTTCTCACAAATCTCGTAGCCAGCCATCTGCATCACAGAGGCCACTACCTCGCTGTCTGCCACGTTCATCTGGCAGCCGTAAGTTTCGATAAATAGTTTCTTCATTGTTCTAGATGAATTCTACTTTTTCTTAATGTTTTGTTTATTTGTAAATGTCTGATTTCTAATTGAGTTCTGAAAATCAAATTGAATTTTGAAATTTTAATTGAGTCTTGAAAATCAAATTGAGTCTTGAAAATCAAGATGAATTCTCGGGTTCTAATTGAACCGAAGTCTTGATGAAGAGCTTTTGCTTTCCATCATTCCCTTCGATACCGCCATCAAGGCGAAATAGATGACCACTGCCGATACGAATCCTGCCAAGGCATCTATCAAGTAGTGTGCCTGGATATAGACCGTAGCCATACACAGGAACACATAGAAAGGCAACATCACGAAGAGCAACTTCCTGTTGCCTGAGTGCCAGGCCAGGAGCATGCAGATGGTGCTTACTCCTACGTGCGAACTCGGGAAGGCTGCGGTAGGTCGTTCGCCCGCTTCCTTGGCATCCTCTACGAGTTGATAGAAGATTCCATCGGTATATCCCGGTGTCGGTAAACAGTCGGTATGGCTATTGAAGTAGTCGCCCATAGCAGGGAAGATACCCTTGGCTATTTCATCCACTCCCACGGCATCGTAGTAGAATGTTGGTCCCACCACGGGCACATAGATGAAGATGAGGTAGTAGATGAAGAAGCTGGTGAGCATCACGAAGCACGCTCTCTCCGCCTCGTAGTATCTACAGAAGAAATAGAAGAGCACCACAGCCGCTATCATCGGGTAGTACATAAAATAGCCCATCGACATTAGTTCGCTCACCACCGCCCATGGCATCGCCTTGGCGAAGAGCAAGGCGGGTTGGCATCCGAAGAGCTCTTGTTCCCATCCTGCGAACACATGGTCGAGGTTGGGGAACATTCGATTGATTTCATAAGTATCTGGGTACCACCAGGCAAGCAGGGCGATTTGTGCCATGATGCGTATCATCTTGGTCACTCGGCAGGGTATCATGCGATATACACCCCAAAGAGCGATGGTCATTGCGAGTACCCTTAGTCGCCCCCAAAGCATCGACTCGGGGTTCACCACCTTGGTGTAGGTGAAGAGCATCGTGATGAGGGTTATCGCCATATAGCCCAATACCACCCATTCCAGTGGCAAGAGTCCTTTCTTGGGGTTCTTGTCTATCTTGAAATAATCTTTAATCATTTTAATGTTTAATGTTTCATGTTTAGTGTTTAGTTGTAGTTCCAATGCCATTAAACACATTATACACTAAACACTATTTATAGCCATCCGTTTTCCTTGTACCACTTGATGGCGAGTTTTACGCCTCTTTCCAATGGGTAGTGAGGATGGTAGCCCAGCTCGTCCATGGCTGGCTCGATGTCGCATCGCCAGTTGCGTTGCTTCAGGATGTTGTACTTGTCGTTGTTGAGAGCCGACATTTTTCCCGTTATCCTTCCGATATACTCTCCAAAGAAAGTAACGATGCGTAACACCCAGATGGGAGCCTTGATGCGCAGCATCCAAGGATTTCCCAATTCTGTGTGAATCAGGTCGCTGAATGCTTCCGACTGATACACCTCCCCGTCGCTGAGGAAATACTTCCTGCCGTTCATCCCATGGTCGAGGGCGAGGAACACAGCCTGTACCACATCCTGCACATATACGAAGGTGATGTCCTGTCTTTTATACCCCACGGCGAAATCCACGTGCTGCTTAATGCTCTTTGCCATGAGGAAGTAGTCTTTTTCCCTAGGGCCATATACGCCCGTAGGACGAAGAATGATGTACGGGAAATTGTTGCCGATGCTGTCGAGATAACGTTCGGCCTCCAACTTGCTCTTGCCGTAAGCTGTGTTTGGCTTCGGGGTGTCGTGTTCCGAGATTTCCTGGTAAGGCTGTTCCTCACGGATGGCCCCGAAGATGCTAAGCGAGCTGACGAATACAAATCGCTTGATAGGCATCTGGAGATGCACGATGGCATTCACGAGGTTCTTGGTTCCCTCTGTGTTCACCCTGTAAAAGTCCTCTGCATGCAGGCACTTGGTGGCGCCAGCTGCATGCACGATATAGTCGAACTCGTGCGGGGCGAGTTCTTTCTCCAACTCTTCCTGCGACGAAAGATTGAGATTGATAAAATGGATGCGCTCGTCTTGCAGATACTTCTTGCTGCTGGTGGGGCGTACAGCCGCCCAGGTTTCCATGCCTTGTCGCAAGGCTTCCTCTACGATGTAGCTGCCGATGAATCCCGACGCACCCGTTACTAGAATCTTCATTAATTATTTATAAAATTGCAATTTCGGCTGCAAAGATACTACTTTTTGATGAGTTATCGTCCATTCTTGCCTAAAAACGTGATAAAAAGATGAAAATATAGCTCTTGTTTGTCAAAAATGTTGTATCTTTGCACGTATGGAGCAAGTTTCGGGTTTCTATTATCCCCCATCTGATACGACTTCCGCTCAGTTCTGCGAAATGACGGAAGTGTCTAGTAGTGGCTTCAATGTCCTCGTTCGTGCCAAGCGTGATGGCAAATGGTGGATGTTGAAGGCGCTAGCCCCTGCTGTGCGCAATGATGAGGTGTATCGAAACTTGTTGCATAAGGAATTCGATATTTTGTGCCATATCCAGCATCCGGGTGTCGTCGAGGTGGCGGGCATTGAGGAAGTGGACGGATATGGTGAGTGTCTGGTGATGGAGTGGATCGACGGGGTGACCCTGGAAGAGTGGCTCAAGCTGCCTCATTCCAAGTCGGATCGTGTGCATGTGGCAGACCAATTGCTGAGGGCTCTTGAGTTTGTCCACGACAAGCAGGTGGTGCATCGCGACCTGAAGCCTTCCAATATGATGGTTACCCGTAGTGGGGGAGTCTTGAAACTGATAGACTTCGGATTGTCTGATGCCGATAGCTATGCTGTCTTGAAGGAGCCTGCGGGGACGGATGGATACGCTTCGCCCGAACAAAAGGTAGGAGGAGTTACGGATGTACGTAATGACATATACAGCGTAGGTGTCATCTTAGACAAGATGCAGCTCAACTTGTCTTATCGTATGGCTCTTAAGCATTGTTTCGGACCGTTGGCAGAGCGGTATCCTAACATAGCCGCCCTTCGACAGAGAGTCCATCGCTTGCATCGCGCATTGCTCGTGCTTTGGCTTGCCCTATGTCTGCTGGTGGTAGGTTCTTTGGGAGCCTTTATATATAATAAGGTCTTTCAGCCTGCTACAGGATATGATGTGGTGGCAGAATTTGAGGTGGGAAACCTAGCCTACACTTCCTGGGGAGGCGGAGTTGTATCTGTCAAGGCAGCCAACTCTCGTGATTCGTGCATTGAGATACCCAAGACAGTTAACTATCAGGGAATGACTTATAAGGTGGACGAGATAGAGAAAGAGGCTTTTGCCCATCAACCGAACCTCAAGAAATTGGTGTTTCCCGACACTCAGTTCCATGTGATGAAAGGGATGGTGACCGATAGCCCCCAGCTGCAGAGCATCTGTTTCCGTAGTTCTACGCCACCCTATATAGGCAATGACATCTGGAAGGCAGAATTGAAGGATGTCTTCGAGGCATCGGCATTCCGGCGAATCGTCTTGTATGTGCCCAAGGGGAGCGGCGATACGTATCGCCATTCTCCCTGGAGCAGGTTTGAGCATATCCTGGAATATGAATAGAAACATACGCAAAGAAGCCATTGGCTGTTTCCTGAAAGGACAACCAATGGCTTCTTAGTGTATGATGTATTTGATTTAGTACCAAACTTCTATCTGTGGTGATTCCTTGGCATATTGTGGCATACACTTGCCGATTCTTGCGCCAATATAGGTTGGGTCGCAGATGTAGTAGGTTTGTCCTTTGTATTGGTAGGACGTTCCGTTCTCCACAGGCTCGTGGAATGCCACAGCTGTACACTCGTGACCAGGGAACTGGATGAGGTGTACGTCGAGTCCCAGAATTTCATGCACGAGATAAGCGTAGAAGATGGCGCGATCCTCGCAGTCGTTCTTGGGATAATACAGGCTTTCCTCGAAATAGAAGTATTTCTCGCGCTTAAACTGTTCGTCGTCGGTGGCGTATGGAAATCCTTTCTGTATGAAATGCAAGATACGGTTGGCTGCATCCTGCTCGCTCAATCCTTGTACTTGTGCTTTGATTTGTTCCACCACGTTGTCGCGCAGTTTTTTATCTACGACGGATGAGGCTACGGTAGGAATGTCGATGATAGGGTATTCATCTAGCAACCCCATGTAGCCCGTAGGCACTTCTCCTTGCAGGGTGATTCCGGCAGCGTTATAGCTGAAAGGCTTGGTCTCGTCTCCGATGGATAATTTACCTGTGAAGCGTAGCTCCATGTCTTTTCCTAGTTCTGCGCCTTTAGGCAATTCGCAGGAGCGGAAACTGCCATCGTCTTCTACGTTTGGGTAGATGTAGTAGCGTTTTCCGTCGATGTTGAGATAAGATTTCTCGAATACGTGCTCGGCGTAAGGCACAAGCATCACCACCGACTTGCCGCATAGGGCGAGTCGAACATTGTAACCACAGTTGGCAAGTACATATTGTGCGGCAATGATTCGCTCGTTCTGGCTAGCCTTCGGCATTGCTTCTTGGATGTATTTCTCCACGAGCATAGCTGAGCCCCAGTCGCTGAGTCCCATTTTTCTGGATTCGGTGGCGAAAGCCTGGGTAACATCCTTGAGGTCTGATTTCTTGAGGAGTTTCCAGTAGTTGGCTACATCGTCGGTCGTGCTGATGCTCATCGAGGCGAGTTGGGTAGCCTTCTGCATCTGCAGTGGCTCGCCGTAGAAGTTTACGTCGATGCTTTGCTTGCTGGCAGGCACGTTGACGTGTGCGATGTTTGGCAAGGCAGGCATTACAGGGATGGCAGCCACGGCTGGCATCAGCGGTATCTCGATGCCCGAGCCTGTGTATTCGATGTCTGGAATGTCGGGCTTTACCTCAGGCAGTTTGGGCTTGTTCACCGGCTCTATGTCAGGGCGCACTGTAGGTGCCTTAGGGTCGTTGGGCTTCTTGGGTGTTTCGGGCACAGCTGGCGTTTCCGGAGTTGTCGGAACGGTAGGAACCTTTGCCAATGGGTCAGTAGGCAGAGCCGGAACTTGTCCCAGGTCTGGTCTTTTTACGAGATTGCCGAATCCGCCTTCAGGGATGACGATTGGGCTGACAGGCATCTTTGGCTTCACGGTCACTGGCTTCTCTGGCTGCTTAGGCTGGGTGTATGCTGGTGGTGTCTTCGGCTTGGGCACTTGCGAGCGCACGTCCCCCTTGAATTTCTTGTATTCTTTCCACACGCCTTGCATATACTTATCGTAGTCGGTAAGTACAGTGTTGCGAAACTTGTTGTATTCGTCCAGCATTCCTTGTCTAGCCTGTTGGAACTGCTTCACGAAGTCGTCGTTCTGTGAATAACTAGGTGTGGCGTGCAGTCCGAGCAGCAAAAGCATGCCGAGCATAGGATATGTTCTGTTCATAAGCTCTTATTTTTATTTAGAAGTTTCCTGGACCGATGATACCCCAGTCTCTGTTCGAACGAGGAAGGTTCGAGTTGATGTTTGGGTTGCGGTCTGGCTGCCAGGTTCTCACCTTGATGGATGGGTTCTCTGGGTCGTTGAAATCCACCATTAGGAAGAGGTAACCGTGGTCGCCGTAGTTGGTGGAGTAGTAGTCTTGCTTGATTTGGATGCCGTAGGTCTCGCCGCCGGCTCCCATCTTTACCACGTCGTTGTCGGCGAATCGGATGTTGATGAATTGATTGCTTTGGAAGCACATCTTCAGCTTTCTCATATACTCGCTCTTGGTTTGGCGTGTGTATTTGATGAGCTTGTTGTTGTTGGCGATGTAGCTTTCTCCCTCGATGGCCACCTTGGGCGCTTTCTTGATGATGTGACCCGTGATGATGGTGGCGTTGTCGTCGAACACGCTCTCCAGATAGTCGAGTCGTTTCAGGGCGAATGCCGTCTTGTAGTTCTCCAGGAAAGTGGCGATGACCATCTTTGCATAGTCACTCCATGCGCCCACACCCTTGTTGAAGATGTCGGTCTTCGCCTGGCTACCTAGTCCGAAAGCCACGCATTCTATCTTCTTGTTCTCGTCGAAGGTGAATGTCACGTCTTCCACAAACTTGCGCTTGTTGTTCTGGAAGGAGAATGCCATCGGGATGCTACGGCACACCACTCGCTTGCCCATCTTGTAGAAAGAGAACTGTGGGTCGCCCAAGAGTCTCGCCTTGCCATAATTGAGCAATTTCTTGTACATCTCCAGTCCGTCCTCCGAGAAGTATTCGTTGGCACTGTCGTAGTTTTGTGTCTTGATGGCGTTCACCACCTTGCCCATGATGTCGGCGAGAGTCTTCTCGTCTTCCACCTTTCCTAAGTCTGCGAGGTTGGCTGCCGATTCCGTCTTCACCGATTTTTCGAAGTCTTTCTTGGCTTCGCTGGATACAGCGGTCTTCTTGTCGAGGTTGTTGATGTATGTGGTGGCGTTCTTGAAGGGCGTGCCCTTGAAGAGGTGCATCACGCTTTCCAATTCCTTGTCTATTTGGCATTGGTCGGCGTACTCATACTCGTATTTCAACTGTAGGCTGTTGATATCCACTCCCGGTCTCAGCTCCACGATTCCCATACCGTCCTTGGCGCTATAGAGGTTGCTCCAGGTTTGTCCGTCGAAGTAGGTGTAATCTAGGCTTGCCACGGGTTCTCCCTTGTACTTGATGAAAAGGTTGATGTCGTTTCCATCTTTGCTAGCCACCTTAGTGGAGATGTTACCCAGTATTTCCTCTATCTGCTGTGGAATCCAAGTTACGAGCAGACGCTGCACCCCGTCGATGGTCATCTTCACACTGTTAGGATATTGCAAGCTTCTTACCATGGCGAAAGCCCAGTAGTAGTTTCTCAGTGCATCGTCTATCTTTGCCTTTTCCTCGGCACGCATGGCAGAGCGCACATAGTCGAACACCTTTTCCTTGCGTTCGTCGAAGATTTTGTTCACCTCGCTTCTCTTGATGTATCTCAGCACATGGGTTTGTGGCGTGTTGCTGATGACGAGGTTGTTGGTATTGGTGAGTGTGGCTTGTGCATAGCTGTTCATCACCGATGTAACCGCAGTCTTGGAGTCAAAGTTGCTGTTTGTGTTAAACTCCTCTTCCTTGATTTCGAAGGAGTTGGAAATGTTGAGAGAGATTTTGCTGATGAGGTCTGCTAGGGCGGCTTGGTCGGCAGAGTTATAAGTTTCTCCCCATCCCTCGCCGCAGATGTAGTCAGCGTTCGCTTTCATTTGCTCAGCTCTTTCCTCCGCAGTCTGTGCCACGCTGGCGAGTGGGAGGAGGAGCATCAGGAGCATCCAAATCGTTTTGTGCATAAGTTTTGTCTTTGCTTAGAATCTGTAATCTGTCGTTTGTAATCGTTTGTTTATGTATCGATTTTTGTTTTTTGCTGTTTGCTCTTTTATTGTGCGTCGAATCCTTCCTTGATGAATTTGCCTACTTGGGAGGCATACTTTTGTGCCACTGCCGACTCCTTGGCAGCTATTTCGAAGGCGCGCAAGCGAGCCTTGCTTGCAGCAGCCTCGTTTACGATGAAGAAGGTCTGCATTTCGTAAGTTCCATCCTTGTAAGGTCTGATGAGGCTGAAGCTCTCCTGCATTTCGCCCTTGATTTCTTTTTCCACGAGCGACTGGTAGGCTCCGTAGAAATGGTCGAACTCACCTGCAATGCTGTCGCTGTTGGCACCCATGTCGCTTACCACTCTTCCCTTCACATGGCTTCCTGCTTGGCGAGCATAGATATTGCAGGCATTGTTGATGGCAGTTTGGTGACCGATGTTCTTCGACTTAAACTTGGTGGCGGTTCCAATTACCTCGTGTGCGTCTTCTCCCCCCTTCTCCAGTTTGTCGTAGTGGGTGAGCAAGGCAACTTCCAGTGTCTTGGAAGAACCATAAATCTGCCACTTTTCCTTTTTCAGCTCTTTCAGCTTGTTCTTGTATTCCTTCTTGAGCTGTTTTGCCAGCATCTGGCTATACTGAGACTCTTGGCTTTGTGCTTGAGCCGTGGTGCAGTTGGCGGATAGTGCCAAGGCTGCCACCATCATTAATACCATCTTTTTCATATTTCGTTCGGTTTTCTGTATTAATACTTTACAATCATTGCAATGATGCTGCAAAATTACGAATATTTTTCGAAATAACAAGGTTCAAAACGGTTCAAATTGGTCTATTCTCGTAATTGTTGTGTTAAAAGTATATAGATGCAGCATAAAGAGGCACGTTAGTCATCCAGCTTTGCTCCCTATAGTCTGACATGGAGAAGCGTATGCCATAATTAGTAGTGTTATGATGTTTTTGTACATAAACTTCTGATATTTAAATATTTCCGCTGCAAAATCACATTTTTCCTACCGAACTTTTTGTTAAAACATACATTTTTCCTACCGAACTTTCGAGGGAATCTTACACTTTTCCTACCGAACTTTGATTGCTTTATGTAAAAAACGGCGATGCACTCTTTGGAGCGCATCGCCGTTTATGATGATCTGATAGATGGCGTTATTTCACAGCCACCTTCTTGTTGTTTACGATGTAGATACCTGCTGGCAGGTCTGTGACAGTGGCGGTTTCGCCAGCCTCTGTCTCTATCGTCTTCATCAGTATGCCCATGGTACTGAATACCTGTACCTTGCGAGCCTTGTCGCTCTGGATGTAGAGGGTAGAGCCATTAGCCCACGCCTTCACGCCGTTGATTTCCTTTACAGGGATGTTCTCGATGCCCGTGGTGCCACCGCCAAACTTCAAGCTGAATGCCTGAGCCGCCTCGGCTGTGGTGAGGTAAGCCTCGAAAGGTTTTACTACCATGAAGTTCTCGGCGAAGATGCTGCCAGGGCGATAGCCTTGGTATTCTGTGCCTACGTTGAGGGCGTAGATGCCGTCTTGAGCAGGTACTTGCTCAAAGCTTGTCGCAAATTCACGGTTGCTGTTCTTGCTGCTGGCTGCTGTGGTGGCAGCCACTCTCACGTTCGAAGCGGTGAAGGTCACCTTGCCGCCCAAGATGTACTCATCAGAATAAGCTTGCGAGTTAGGCATGCTTATAATATAAGGTGTATATGCCTTGATGCTTGATGCAGCTTGGAAACCAGCCTCTGGCGAAAGCTCGTAGAGCCAGAATGGTTTGGCTGTGTTGTCGCCCTTGGCGAATGGAGCGATGGTGCCATTGGTTTCGTGGGTGATGGTCTGCACGTCGAATGGTAGGGAGAGAGTCTCCCAACCTTGGCAAACGCCCACCTCGGTCTCCTGGTTGAAGTTGCGAGTATAGCTGATCTTCTGGGCGGTGAACGCCTGTGGACAGAAGAAGTTGCCTTCGCTTCCGTCGGTAGGAGCGGCGAGCACCACGTTCTCTGCCACGCCACTGGCGATGACATTGTTGATTCCGGCAGGTGCGGCACTCTTGGCGTTGACATACAGCAGCAGGTTCGGGTTGTTGATGCCGTCGAGCGTATTGGCAGGTATTGCAGAGTTAGAGTTCCACATCACGGCAGCCAGTTTAGGGCAGTTGGCGAATATTTCTCCACCACAGGTGGTGAGTGTGGCTGGCAAACTAGCCGATGCAATGTTCATGCCCGCCAGAGCTTGGTCGGCGATGGTGTTGCCTTCTACGGTGGCTGCATTCATGTCGAGCAGTTTCAGGTTGCTCATCCTTGCCAGGGTGGCGAAGTCGGCGGCGTTGATGTTTCCTGTTACGTTCAGCGTGTCTCGCTGAGGCTTGCCGTCGCACCATTCGAACGCGGTGGCGAGGCTACCTGCGGTCTTTACGCTCACTCGGTCGTTACCGTCGTAGTAAGAAGGCACGTTGTATGTGGTTACTGGCGAGTCGTTCATCAGATCCATGGTGGCGAATGCCTTGATGGTTCCAGCCTCGTTTACGGCGATGCCTGCGTCTATGTTGTAGAGCTGCGAGCTAGTTGTAGGGTCGCTGCCATCCAGCGTATAGTAGATGTCGGCGTTCTTGCTCGATGTGGTGAGTGTCACCTTTCTTCCGTCGTAGGTGGCTTGAGGCTCAGCGCAAGTCAGAGGGTCGAAGTCGCCCACGAGGTAGCTCTCTATGAAGGAGTCGCTCATTCCGTCGGCGCAAGCCAGTGCCTTTACTCGGGTATTCTGGCTCATAGTGAGCGGACCTGTGTAGATTTCGCTTTCGGCGGTAGGCATGGTTCCGTCCAAGGTATAGTGGATGGTGGCTCCTGCCGTCTCGCTGCTGATGCTCAACTGATGGCTAGAGTCGTAGCTAAATGTAGGCGTGCTCACCCAGTTGTTGCTGCCCGTGAGGCGGATGCTTCCGTCCTGGTCTTGGTCGTAGATGATGGCGAAGTAAGTGCCAGGTGCCAGCAGGGTGCTCTTGTTGTTGAGCATCTGTTCTGGTGTGAAGGTGCTCAGACGCTGGTTGTCCTGATAGAGCATCACGCTACAGCTAGACGATGCACCGAAGTAGTAGCCATTATTGTTGTCGATGGTGAATTTGGCGATGTCGTAGTCGCCCTTGCCCAGCTTGCGGATACCCAGCGTGCGCTGCAAGGTAAGTTCCTTGGCGGTACGGATGGTGGAGTCGGAAGCCAAGGAATCTAGGAAGACAGGCTCGCCCCATTGTCCCAGCTTGTTCTTAAACTGGATGTAGTAGGTTAGGTCGCCGTTTCTCTTTACCTTTACTTCTCGGGATGCATTGTCTGTGGTAAACTCATAGTCTTCCACCTTGGCAAACTCCTGTGCGGTAGGGAACGCAATATCCACGGATAGTGTAGGCACGTTATCTACCTCTGTAAGGTCGATGGTGGTGCTCTTGCCGTTCACGCCATAGCGATAGCCCGTGATAGGTTGCGAGGTCTCAGCCTCTTCTGAGCTGTTTGTGGTAGGCGTGTAGAAGGCATATTGGTATTTCTGGCTCCAAATGCCTTCGTTGTTCTTCATGCGGAAATTGAGCGTGTGCGCTCCTTCTGCCAGTTGGGTGTAGTCTATTGCTTGGCTGATGTCGCCAGAGGTGTAAGCCAAGGTCTTGGCGTTTGCCTTGTCGTCATCCACCCAGTATTGGTAAGCCACGATGGTGGTTACTTCTGTCTCGCCGCTGTCATCTTCCGATGTTGTTGGCAGATAGTAAGTTCCTGTTGCGGAAGCCGCACGATTCTGGGAGTTAAAGGCAATGACAGAGTAGGTATGTGAGCCACCAGCCTCATTGGTGATGTCTTTCTCGAAGGATATGTCTGCCTGGGTGTAAGGCAGGGTCACCTTATTGTTATAGTCATCGTCAAACCAATAGACGATTTTCTCCACTGGCGACTCTGTATCTTCCTCTTTCACTTCTGTACTTTGGTAGCCAGCATAGAAAGGAATGTCCTTGGTGATTCCCCATCTGCCATATTGGTCTCTCAGCTGGATATGATAAGTGTGTACACCGATGGTGAGGTTAGATACATCGATGTTGCTCTCTATGTCTTCGCCGTTAAAGCTCGCTACTGTCTTGTTTGTATTGTCGTCTATCCAGTAGCGATAGGCGGTAGCCTTGGCTGGCTCCTCGACAACATCTTCGTCTATGTCGATGTCGGGAGCAGCTTGCGCTGGCAGCGTGGAGCTTGTCAGTGCAAGGGCTAGCGAAAATATATATAATAAACGTTTATACATAAGCCATGGAAGAGATTAGTTTGCTGTTACGTTTACGTTAATGGTCACCTTCTTGCTGTTGAGGTCCACGTTGGCACTCTTAGAGTTGATGACTGGGGCGTGGATAGTGAGGGAGTAAGGGTTCACGCCACCCTCTATGCCTACTACGGTTCCATCTACCCCGAGGTAGCCAGCGGTCTGGCGTTGCTCGGTGGTTATGGTGCAATCCATATCACTATTGTTGTTGCTGATGACGGTTTCTGTGGTTGACCAGCAGTCCTGCTGAGATGTCTTCTCCATAGGGTCGTAACCGTTCATGTTGTGATACAGGGTGTTGACCAAAATGGCGTTGTCGCCAAGATAATCTGATGTTCCGTTTCCCACCTCGTTGATGACGGAGTTAACGAACATGGCCTTTGTGTTGGTATCTACTTGGCGAATGTTGCAATTGATGAACTTGCAAGAAGAGTTAGTTTGACCACCTTGACCGTAGGCATTATAAATTTTGCAGTTTTTTATGGTAGCATCTTCGATGCTTCCATTTGTTGAAATGGAGGATAAATGGCATCTATCAACTACGACTTTTTTAGTATAACCATTGCTGTTATTATTGCTTATTCCTAGAGTGTTATTAAAATAACATTTTTTAAAGTCTATATTCTCAATCTGACCTTCTACATAAAATCCTGGGGCAGAATAGATACCTTCGATGGTAACAGCAGAAAGAACTTTCCCGTCTCCTCCGTTTATTCTTGGACTGCCGTTCCATTCAAAATATGTTGATCTTTGAGAATCGCTTCCTGCTTCAGCCCCGCTACCAATGAGACTGATGGATTTGTTGATGGTGAAATTACTGTTAAAGTTGCCTTTGCTAAGATAAAGAATATCCCCATCTACCGCAGCTTCTATCGCCTTGTCTATTTCGTCGCCGCCAAAAGTGGCAGTGATGTTACCGTCGTGCTGCAAGAAAACTTTGCCAGTATAGTTACTTTGGGCAATAATGCTTTGTGCAGTTACCATTAGGCAGCATGCTATCATAAATATTATCTTTTTCATAATTATCTCGTTTTATTGTTGGTCTGAAACTTTGATGTTAAATTGTATTTGCTTCTTGTCTCTGTCGAGATGGAACTTATTGGTGACTTCTTTGTTGCTTAAACTGAGCGTATATGGATTTTTCCCACCATAACATCCGACTACAGTTCCGTCATTGCCAAGAAAGTTGTTACTTTGCAGTTCCTCTTTGTTGAGGTCAAATATATGTTTATTGCTGCTATCTGTGTATTTATAGCAATTTTGGGTGGTACATCCATCATCCACATAATCATTCTGTACATTATATAAGCAGTTGATAAGCACTGTTATTGCTTGTGAATCGTTTGGATTTCCCATATAATAGTTGTTGCTGTTTAGAATGCAATTGTAAAATGTTCCATAGAAATGAGCACTCCACTTATTTGTTATTCCTATTCCTATTCCCCAGCCACTCCTTGCGTATAAATTACAATTATAAAAGACATAGTTTGAAGAATTACTGCCACCAGGTGAATCACTAATTTTTGAGTTTCTTGCGATGATTCTTTGTAGATAATTACTTCTAAAGTCAAGATTGCAACTACATCTATCGATTAAAATATAATTGATATTAGCATTTATTGAAAGGATGTTGTTGTCCCAGTAGCATTTTCTAAAGATAACATTGTCTATGGAAGAATTGAATGTTATATTTGTGTTGCCACTATTGAAATAGATACCATCAAACAGACGTGCTGTCAATTTTGTTTCTTCGGGCAATTTGACCACAATCTTACCTTCATAGCAAGTACAGTTGTTCCAACCTTTATTGCTGTCTGCACCAGAGCCAATAAACGCAAGTTTTTTGGTCATGATAAAATCACTTTGGAAGTATCCTGTGCTGAGAAAAACAGTGTCTCCATCCATGGCAGCATCCATTACCTTTGTCATTTCGTTGTAGGCAAAGTCGGTCTCATTACCTTGGTGCGACAAGGTAATAGTTCCCTTGATGTTGGTGTCCTGTGCTGTCATTTGCAGGAATGTCAGCAGCAGGGTTGTTATAAATATCGTAAATCTTTTCATAAGCGTTATCGTTTATTGTTCTGATGAGACTTTCATCTTGATTTGTATTTGCTTGTTGTCCTTGTCGAAGTGAACCTTACTAGAAGTAATGGTCGATGTCATTTGCTTCAGTGTATATGGATTCTTGCCTCCATAGCAACCAACGACAGTTCCGTCATTTCCTAAAAAGTTGTTTTCTTGCAACTTTTCTTTAGTGAAGTTACATATTAGATTTTCCCAAGAATTGTCAATGTTGGTATGATCAAAAAACATATTGTCTTTTGTGGTAGCTCCATTGAATATGTCGATTTCTTCTGTTGGTTTGTTTAAAAGGCAATTCATAAAAGAAGCAGATGAAGTAGTCTCAATATTCTGGGGGTTGTAAAGCCAACATCCAGTATTGTCATTTCCTATATTGTCTATAATGCAATTCATAAATGTACCTCCATATATGGGACTCCAAACATGGTAAATCCCTTCTTCGTCCGTATATCCCCAGTTGTCTAGGTTTATAGTACAGTTAATGAATTGCCATGAGTTTGTCTCGGCTCTATTATTCCAAATGGCAAAATCTTCTATTCGACAGTTCCTTGCAATGGCTTTTAAAGTATGGATACTGTTGTAGTAACCGTAACCTTCAATGTGGCATCTGTCAAAGAGAATACTTTTAATATCTGCGTTTAAAGTAATATTGTATCCACATCCTCGACATTTTTTGAAAATGACATTTTCGATAGAAGTTTCGTATGTAAAAGAAGAATTCCAAAAGTAAATACCCTCGAATAAGCGTGCGCTCAGTTTTGTATCTTCTTGCATTCTCAAAATGATTCTACCTTCGTAGAATGTGTAGTTTCCATTTCCTTTATCAGTATCAGCTCCCGATCCAATGAAAGCAAGTTTCTTGTCAAGGATAAAATCTCCATTAAAGTAGCCTGTACTTAGAAACACCGTATCTCCATCAATGGCAGTTTCTACGACATCTGCCATTTTGTTGTAGGCGAAATCCGTAGTTTTTCCTTGATGAGATAAAGTAATTGTACCTTTAATAGAGGTATCTTGTGCTACCACATGTATGATAGATAGCACAAGTAAAACTATAAATAATCCTATTTTTTTCATATCGAAATATATTAATGTTCAATTACTTGTGGGCTGAGTTGGAATGCCTCTAGAAGCTTTGATTTTAATTCTTTCGTTCTCTGCTCTTTAAACTCTCTGAAGTTTTTCCAGGATAAAGGGCACAACTCGTCTATATAATTGTCTTTTTTATATTTAGTTATTTCTTCTTTCGTCTTGAAGGAAACTTCTATCCATTTGTCTGGGTCTTTATCCTTTTTATCGTCCATGTTCTCAAACTCTTCTAGCAGTTGGAGATTAAATAGATAATCTTTATCCTCCAAATATTGCTCGTCAAGCAATTTGTTGCTTTTCTTGAACTTCGATTTTGGATAGATATGATCTATCTGAAATCTCTTGTTCGTATAGTTGAGGGTTGGATATAGAACTTGTAAGACAGGAAGTATTCCTGGGGTTCCATATTTCAGTGTCAACATTCTATCGATGTCATCAACTGTTATTTTTAATGGATGGCGTTCGTCTGTCGCTAGTTTATCCATAAAAGTTTTGAAATCTCCAGAAATATTCATATATTCTGCAACTTTAACAAGTTTCCCATCTAGACCTGTTGTGAAATATCCTTGTATCTGTGCGATTTTGGTAAATTGCCACATATTTTTTCTATCTTCTTTTTTGCAGTCTTTATATTTGTATCCTTGTTTGTGCAGATACAAAGCGATTACTGTGATGATGTAGCTCTGTGACAATCTGCTACTATATCCAAAGTCTTTCACTAAATGTACTGCATCTTTGATATTTTCAGTGAAAATACTCCAGTTTTTTTCAATGAGTGCTATATTTTCCTTATTAAAACTTCTTACTTGAAATTTCGGGTTTAATCCAGCTAATAGTAAACAAGTTTTGAGAACTTGATCTCTACCAAAAGTTCCAAAATCCTCTTGCTTGATACCATCTACGAGTTCATTCATCTCATCTTTGATAGAGAATGCCGAAGTTAGAATAGACATTAATAGGTCTGAATAGGACAAAATCATTCCGCCACTATTAACACGGATGAAAATCTTTAAGACCTTTTCCAAACTTTTGTCTTTTTCTTCAAAGTATGCAATTATATTTTTGTCGCAAATTGCACTCCAAAGAGAAGCAAGCATGTCTCCTGCTTCGACAATGTTGTTATTAATGCAAAATTTATAAACATCGCCTATGCTTTGAAAATCAAGTACTTTACCTACTTTGAACCAAAATTGTGTGGCATCAGACACCTTTGCGCTTTTTTCATCGAGAAAACAAAAGTTATAGCAATCTTCAGGATCATTTTCATCGGGAATATGCTTTAAATTAAGGTATAGTTTCTTTTCCTCATAAGCATTGTTGTTGTCTGAACGAGCATATAGTCTCTTTAAAGTTCTAGAGCCAACAAGCCCTATATAGAGTGACGTAAGACGTTGCTGTCCATCAAGAACAATATGCAAGTCTGTGTCGCCTCCAGGATAGATTTGGTCTATGTCAATCTTTGGGTTATGGATTCCTGTAGAGGTACGTGTGTCATATTTCTCGATAAACTTATATAACTGAAAGTTTAAGTCTGGATTATTTTGAATGTCCGACTTTTTTAAAGTCCAAAACAGAAAGCAACCGATAGGGTAGCCATGAAGAATTGAATCGAATAATTGTTCGATTTTCTTTTCTTTAGAATTGCTAAGCCAAACATACTCTCTTTGTATATCTGGTACAAAGAAAGTCTTGTTTATTTCGGCTATAATATTTTTGATACTTGTATCTTGAAATTTACTCATATCTTGGTCTTGTTTATATATTTCTTATTATAACATTAATACCCCGGTGTAGGATTATCCCCCGAATCTGGAGCACCGCCTGATGTGGTGAAGCTAATCACATTACTATACTCTGTGCCCAAAGGTCCTGAGGTGTAGAGTCTCGCAAAGTAAGTGTTGCCAGCTCTGAGGTTCGTCAGCGTGGCAGACACGATGTCTTGGGTGGTGGCGGTGGTTCCTACCTTCAGCACGGTAACCTTGTCGTCGCTCATACTTGTGGTCGGTTCTCGCTCGGAGATGGAATAGACGATTCCGTATTCCGTTACGTCGAAATCGGCGGTGAACATGCCTGAAACGTCGGCTTGGTATCTGCCTATGTTGCTGGCTTGTACCTTCGCAAAAGTTGTAGGAGAGGCAGCTGCCTGTGTAATCGTCACTGTCTGCTGGTCCTTGCCATACGTGAAGGTGATGATTGCCTCTCGGGTAGAAGTGGAGGTGTTATCATCCAAGGTCACGGTGAGCGAACTGTTTGCTACACCACTGGCTGCGCTCAACTTCGCCCAGGTTACGTTGGCAGAGGCTCCCCAGGCGGTGTTTGATGTAATCGTGATGTCTTGCGAAGCCTTTCTCGCTGGCAAATCCACTACCGTAGGAGTCAGCGACATGGTGAGGCTTAGCTCCTTCGAGGCGAAGACTTCAGTCTCCTCCTTGTCGGAACAACTTGTGAGCATACCTAGTGGCAAAAGTAGGAGGCTTGCCAAGGCTAGGTATTGCATGCTCCAGTTACGTAGGGGTTTGCGAATATGCTGCGGCAGGCAAACATGCTCTGGCTTACAAGTATGCTTTGTCTTGTGAATATATTGTTGGTTCTCTTTCATATACCTTATTATTATATAATATTTATATAATGTAAGAAGTTCACATTATTATATAATGTTCGAAAATCGATGATGTGGGATTAGAAGTTCACGATGAGGCCGGCGTGGGCGTAGATGCCGCCCTCGGCGAAGCCGCCTACATCCACGATGCTCTTGTAGGTGTCGCTCTTCTTGTTAGGGATGGCGTACTCTGGATTGAGCAGGATGCAGAGGTGAGGCACAGGGGCTATCATGAGCTTCATGCCCACGGTGAACGAGCCGCAGTTGGCACCGTCGCCATACTGACCGCTGCTCTTCAGCATCTGGCTCATATAACCTATCTGTGGGGTGAGGCCCACTCGCATGCTCAATGGGAACTGGTAGCCCAACTTCACGCTGATGGTGTTCAGCTTGTAGGTATCCACTTCCTGCTCCACATTGGTCTCGTTGGCGTACCAGTGTACCTCGTCGCTCTCGCCCATGCCCATGGTGTAGGATGCCTGTACATCGAAGTTGGAGATAGTGAAGCCCAGGGTTCCAGTCACGCCCATCGTGCTTCCACCGTAGGTGAAGGCTACGCCAGCGTAGAAGCCGCTCTTCTTGATGTAGGTGAGGGGCTTGAGCTTGATGGTGTCGCTTACCTCGCCGTCGCGAGGAATGTCGTAGGTGCGGGTGATGGAGCGGTAGCCCTCGTGCTTGTAGGTGATTTCGTTCTTGCCAATAGGAAGTTTGGCGAAACCGTTCTCCGAGAGCAGCTTCGTATCATTGTACATGCTTACCAGCTTAGGGGTGGTGAGCACGGTGAGTGAACCTGTGTATGGGATAGGGGCTTTGGCTTCCACTGTCTTGTCGGTCTTGCCTTCCACCTCGAACGATGTGGTTTGGCTCTCGCAGTTTTGCTTGCGGGTCTCCACCACGTAGGTGCCAGCCTTCAGGCGCTGGTACCAAGAGCCGATACCCACCTTCTTGCCGTCGAAGTAGATGTCGGCACCGTCGGCTACGGTTACGTTCACCGTACCGAACAGCTCATCCTCGTCTTTCATCTGCAGGTAGAGATTCTTCTCGCCGTCCTTCATGATGGTTACGTTCTCGTCGTAGTACATATTGCCGTTGCGGGCGGTGATATGGTGGATGCCGTACGAAAGATAGACGTTTTGTGGGGTCTTGCCCACATTCTCGTCGTCCACGAAGATGCTACTTCCTGCCACTGATGCCTCGATGGCCACGTCCATACCCTCCAGGTCGAGCTTCATGGTGTAGGTGCGGGCAGCCTTGATTTCCGAGGTGTAGTAGAACTCGCATGCGCCGTACTTAGGATGGCGGATGGTGATTTTCTGCGCACGCTCTGGCACATAGACCCACCACTGACCTGTCTTGTGCACGGTGGTTACGATGCCGTAGCTACCGCCATCGAAGGCGAGGTCGTCGAGATTGGTCTCAATCTTGAGCAGGGCGGCAACTTTGCCGTTGTTGTCCTTCTTCTGTGTACCTTTTAGGTTGGCTGTCTGGTCATACTGGTCGTACTTGAAGTTTCGTATCACCAGGTTGTTCTGGGCCGATATTGCCACTGTCGCCAAGGCGAAGAAGAATAAGAGTAGAAGTCTTCTCATTCTGTTATCTGTTTAGTTATTTTTGTTACCATTTACTTTTGTTTGCAAAAATAGCTAAAATTATCGAATGTGGCTTGGTTCAAAACGGTTCAATTTCTGACGGAAGTAATAAAAAGCAGGGATTTTGGACGGAATCTCGAAGAAAAGGCGTATCTTTGCAGAAGAAAAGCTGCACTCGGCAATTTGAAAGCGAGCTTTCATTGCGCTCGTTTGCATTGTCTTTGCAGAGAGAAATAGAATGATTCATGTAGAATTTGACCTATACAGAACTATTTATAAGGAATATGATAGAAAACTATAAATCGGAAGACTTCGACCGACTCAGAAAAGAGGTGGAGAGCTTGGTGGGCAGAAGCATCAAGAGCCCCAAGGACTTCGATTTCCTGGAACGACAAATCCAAGGATACACCAACGAGCGCATCTCGGTGAGCACCCTGAAGCGTATGTGGGGATATGTGGCTACACAGAGCAAGCCTAGTCTCTTTAATCTCAATTTGCTCTCGCGGATGGTGGGCTACCCTGACTGGAAGACCTTCGTCGGGGGACAGGAAGGAATGGCGTCCAGCCGATTCTTCGTCAAGAGCAAGCTGATAGCCGATGCGCTCTGCGTAGGGGAGCAAGTAAAACTGTCGTGGAATCCCGGACGTATCGTTACCGTGGTGTATCGAGGCAACGACTTCTTTGAGGTCCTGGAGTCTATCAACAGCAAACTGGCGAAGGGCGACACCTTCACCTGCCATCAGTTTGTGACCGACGAGCCACTCTATCTTTCAAACTTAACCCATGCTGGCATTCCTCCTTGCAACTATGTGGCAGGACAGAACGGAGGTGTGAAGTGGAATGTGGGGGGGTAAAAACAAGTTGTTAATGTACAACGAATAATGTCCGCTTTTTTGTGAACAAAAGGCGGAGACGATTACCCCACTGCGATTAATCGATATTAAATACAAAAAGGCATGAAACCCAATGTGTTGACGGGTTTCATGCCTTTCCTTTGTTTATGGTCTATATGACTTGCGATTTCTTACTTTTGTCATTTATCTTTACGCCTCATGCTGACGCACGCCCATACGTGCCTCCACTACGTTGACCACGTAGTCGCCCAGCTTCTCGCACTCCTGTACGATGTCCATATACATCGTGCCGATGGCGTAGGTGTAGAGGTGGTTGTTCACGTCGTTGATGTTCTGGCTCTTCAACTGGTTGCGATAGTTGTTGATTTCGTTCTCGATGTTGAAGGTCAGGTTGGCGTCGTTGTCGCTTTTGTGTCCCACGAGGGTTACATTCATCTGTGTGAGCGCCTGGTCGGTAAGCTCCATCATTTGGTGCATGTGCTCATATTGTGCAGGGATGAAATCCTCCTTGCCACGTATGCGGCGGTTCAGGGTGCGGGCGATGTTGTAGCAGCTGTCGCCGATACTCTCTATCTCGGAGATTTCACGCAGCATGGCGCGAATTTTCGCCTTGGTCTCGTCTGACAGGTGGGAGTCGCTCACCTGGTCGAGATACTTGGCGATTTCTATCTCCATGTTGTCGGAGATGCCCTCGTACTTCTCGATGCGGGTAAAGAGTTTCACGAACTTGTCCTCGTTGGTCTCGCCCAGAAGCTCCTTCACCATGCCAAACATGCGCTGGATGCGCTCGGCGAAGCTGTGGATTTCCTTCTGTGCCTCCAATACGGAGATTTCCGGAGTCTTCATGATACCCGTCTGGATGAAGCGCAGGCGGAAGTCGTCTTCGTCGGCGTTCTTCTTAGGACGGATAATCTTGCATACTAATTTTTCTATCTGCGGTACGAACCATACCAGGATGAAGGTGTTGCTCAGGTTGAACGTGGTGTGGAAGGCGGCAAGCACGAAGGAGAGCTTGGCGGCGTTGGCGATGAAGTGAGGGTCGGTCTTCACCATCGCATCATCATAGCCCACCCAACCGCAAACGAGGTGGATGAACGGACGGAACACGCAGAGTATCCACAGCACACCGAAGATGTTGAACACCATGTGCGCCATCGCCGCACGGCGGGCTTGCGTGTTGGCGGTGAGGGCTGCCACGTTACTAGTCACTGTGGTACCGATGTTCTCGCCCATCACGAGCGCAATGCCCTGATAGATAGGCAGTACGCCGGTGGAGCAGAGTATCATCGTGATGGCCATGACGGCTGCCGAGCTCTGCACACACATGGTGAGGATGCTACCTATGATGAGGAAGGTGATGGTGGTCTTGAAACTGTGAGGGTCGAAACTTGCGAAGAAATCGAGCACTGGCTGGTTGTGAGCCAGGTCCATGTCGATGCCGGTTTGGCGTAAAGTTCCCAAACCGAGGAACATAAAGGATATACCGAAGATGAAGTCGCCTACGATTTTGCGCTTCTTGCTATAGATGAGGATGATGGCGATGAAGAACGCTGGCCATACGAAGTCGGTGATGTTGAACGAGAAACCCGCACTCATGATCCAAGCGGTGAGCGTGGTTCCGATGTTGGCGCCCATGATGACCGAAATCGCTTGGGCGAGGGTAAGGAGACCGGCGTTGACGAATGACACCGTCATCACTGTGGTGGCGGTAGAGGATTGCACCGCAGCTGTGATGAGCGTACCCGAGAGGATGCCCGTCACACGATTGGTGGTCATCGTACCTAACACGTGGCGGAGCTGAGGTCCCGCCATCTTCTGCAAACTGTCGCTCATGGTCTTCATACCGAACATAAGTAGGGCGAGTGCTCCGATAAGCCTAAAAAATATCCAAATCGACATATAATAACTTAATTAATGTTGTCAAAAACACCAAGTGTCCGAATTTCTTCGTAACTTTACGCTCTGTTGGCGAACTCCTCTTCGGGGGAGCGAACCGATGCTCCTTGGCAGCCCTTCGGGCGATGCTCGGGAGCGGGTAGATTAGTTTAATTTTGTAACATCGTTTTAATGCAAATGAAACAAATGATTCAAATCCGTTGCAAAAATAATAAAAAATCTCAAAAAGTGGAAATCGGAAGCACACTTTTTGATGTTTTTTCTGCATTTAATCTCAAAATGACCCATGGACCGGTGTCTGCGAGGGTAAATAACAAGGTTGAGGGCATGCATTATCGTGTGTATAATGCCAAGGACGTGGAGTTTCTCGACATGACCTCTGCGTCGGGTTCGCGTGCCTACACCCGTACCCTTTTCTTCGTGCTCTGCAAGGCGGTGCAAGACATCTATCCCAACACCGACGTGGTGATCGACATCCCCGTGTCGAATGGTTTCTATGTGGATATCCACCTGGGCCGCCCCGTGGTGGATGAGGACGTGAACATTCTCCGCCGCCGCATGCAGGAGATTATCGACGACAAGATGCCGATACGCCGCTATATGGTGCCTACCGAGGAGGCCATCGCCCTCTTCGAGGAGAAGGGCGACGTGGAGAAAGTGAAGCTTCTCAAGACCTCTGGATCCATCTACACCACCTATTATAAGATAGGTGAATACGTGGATTTCTATTACGGCACCCTGCTCACCAACACCTCGCAGCTCTATCTCTTCGGGCTGGAGAAGTATTACGACGGCATGCTGCTGCGCATCCCTTCGCTGAAGAACCCCGATGTGCTGGGCGAACTGACCAAGCAAGACAAGATGTTCGAGATATTCAAGGAGCACCATCGCTGGCAAGACATCCTCGGCATCCGCACCGTGGGCGACTTCAACCAGGCGGTGGATAAAGGTTTTTCCACCGACATCATCAACATCAGCGAGGCGCTGCAGGAGAAGAAGATTGCGAAGATTGCCGAGGAAATCGCCAATCGCCAAGGGGTGAAGCTCGTGTTGCTGGCGGGGCCGTCGTCTTCGGGCAAGACCACGAGCTGCAAGCGACTTTCGATACAGCTCGCCGTGAACGGCTTGAAGCCTTTGCAGATTTCGCTGGACGATTATTTCGTGGATAGGGAGAAGACACCGAAGGACGAGAATGGCGAGTACGACTATGAGAGCATCTATGCGCTCGACCTGGATTTGATTAATGAGCAGTTTAACGCCCTCTTCCGTGGCGAGGAGGTGGAGCTGCCGAAATACGACTTCCAGAGCGGCAAGAGCAAGAAGAGCGGCAAGAAGCTGAAGATGGAGCCGAACAATGTGCTGGTGGTGGAGGGCATCCACGCCCTGAACCCAGAGCTTACCTCTCATATCCCCGACGAGCAGATATTCAGGGTGTATGCCTCGGCGCTGACCACCATCCTGCTCGACAATCACAATTATATCCCAACCACCGACAATCGCCTCTTGCGCCGCATCATCCGCGACTACAAGTATCGTGGCGTTTCGGCTCAGGAGACCATCCATCGTTGGCCATCGGTGCGTGCGGGCGAGAACAAGTGGATATTCCCATTCCAGGAGAATGCCGACGCAATGCTGAATACGGCGATGCTCTACGAGCTGGCGGTCATCAAGACGCAGGCAGAGCCGCTGTTGCAGCAAGTGCCGGAGAATTGCGAGGAGTATGCAGAGGCTTATCGCCTCCTGAAGTTCCTGAAGTATTTCAAGGGAATACCTTATAATAATCTGCCTCCTACATCGCTGTTGAGAGAGTTCTTGGGTGGAAGTTCGTTCCATTACTAGTTCTCTTTGCCATACGATGCAAGCAAGGTTCATTTGAAAATAAAGTAAGGCTTACTTGGAGTTGGAT
>DBLF01000011.1:0-3134 GCA_002297965.1 Candidatus Segatella papionis | reverse complement strand
GTTGGATTAAGGCTTACTTGGATTTCATTTAAGCGTTGTTTGATTTTTTTGCCTCGGTAGGGCAATATTTTGCCTCTACTAGGGCAATTTTTTGCCCTGCCGAGGCAGTAAAACGAATGTGGCGACGTAATCATGATTGTGTCGCCATATTCGTTTCGTTGTATTATACTTTTGCTTTTCTATTTCACACTACACCTGATTCTATATAAGTCTTTGATATTTATAGAGTTATGTGGGTGTAGTGTGCTTGCTCACACTTCATCCACACTTCACCCTACTGCACCTTCATCACAGGAAAATGGTGTAGTAGGGTGTAGTGTGGGTGTAGTGACAAAGATACTCTGCACCTGTTAAAATATCTGATAATCAATTAGATATAAATGTTTGGTGTAGTGTGTAGTAGTTTTCGTAAATTTATAGCTTGTTGCCATAGCAGAGGTCGCCAGCGTCGCCAAAGCCAGGCACGATGTACTTGTGCTCGTTCAGTCCCTCGTCGATGCTAGCACACCAGATGGTGGTCTTTTCCTCTGGGAAGGTCTTCTTCACATGCTCGATGCCTTCAGGTGCAGCCAGCACGCAAGCCACGTGGATGTGCTTTGGGTTGCCCTTGGTGAGCATCGCCTTCATGCCCATCTCCATGCTGATGCCCGTGGCAAGCATAGGGTCGGCGATGATGAGCGTCTTGTCGGTGAGGTCTGGCGTGGCGAGATACTCGATGTGTACGCCCACCTCGGTGTGCGCCTCGTTGGTATATTCACGATAAGCACTCACAAAGGCATTGCCGGAGTGGTCGAAGATGTTGAGAAAACCTTGATGGAAAGGAAGTCCGGCACGGAAGATGGTGCCGATGACAATCTTGTCGGTAGGAAGATTTACTTGGGCTACGCCAAGCGGAGTAGTCACCTCAGTGGATTGGTAATCGAGAGTCTTTGAGATTTCAAAGGCCTCATACTCGCCGATTCTCATGATGTTGTTGCGGAAGAGAAGTCGGTTCTTTTGATAGTCGCAGTCACGCATCTCTGCCAGGTATCGGTTGATGATGCAGTTGTGCTCGCTCAGATTATTGATTCTCATAAGTCGTAGTATTTTTATACTTTGCAATATTTCTTTGCAAAGGTAATCGAAATCTCTGAAACGGCAAAATGTTTTCCTCACTTTTTTCTTCCTTCTTATATATAAATAGGTGAAAACGAGAGTTCGCACCGCCGCTGTATGCGATTTTATTTGCAAAGTCAACGTGGCAAATCGCCCACGGATAGAGCCGTTTTTAAATACTTTAACCTAAAAAGATATTAAAAATACATTATTTATATTCTAGAATCTTTGCCGTAAAACATATTTTTAGTAACTTTGCGGCGGTTTTAGGAGAAATAGCGTTTCGGCAGCATTTTCGACGAAGGACCAACAAGAATAGAAATTATTCACAACTTAAATACATTTAAATAAAAATGGCAAAGTTTGATAAGTCAGTTTTAGCAAAGTACGGAATCACAGGTACAACTGAGGTTCTCTACAATCCTTCTTACGAGGTATTGTTCAACGAGGAGACAAAGGAAGGTCTTCAGGGTTTTGAGGTTGGTCAGGAGACTGAGCTCGGTGCAGTTAACGTAATGACTGGTATCTATACTGGTCGTTCTCCTAAAGACAAGTTCATCGTTGACGATGCTACTTCTCACGATACAGTATGGTGGGATTCTGAGGAGTATCACAACGATAACCACAAGGCAACTCCAGAGGCATGGAACGCCGTTAAGGAGATCGCTAAGAAGGAGCTTTCTAACAAGAAGTTGTTCGTAGTAGATGGTTTCTGCGGTACACACAAGGATACACGTATGAAGGTACGTTTCATCGTTGAGGTAGCATGGCAGGCACACTTCGTAACAAATATGTTCATCCGTCCTCAGAACGAGGCTGAGTTCGATCAGGAGCCAGACTTCATCGTTTACAATGCTTCTAAGGCAAAGGTTGAGAACTGGAAGGAGTTGGGTCTCCACTCAGAGACAGCCGTTGTATTCAACGTAACTTCTAAGGAGCAGGTTATCATCAACACATGGTACGGTGGTGAGATGAAGAAGGGTATGTTCTCTATGATGAACTACTTCTTGCCATTGAAGGGCATGGCTTCTATGCACTGCTCTGCCAACACAGATATGAACGGTGAGAACACCGCTATCTTCTTCGGTCTTTCTGGTACAGGTAAGACTACATTGTCTACAGACCCTAAGCGTAAGTTGATCGGTGACGATGAGCACGGATGGGACGACGAGGGTGTGTTCAACTTCGAAGGTGGTTGCTACGCTAAGGTTATCAACCTCGACAAGGAGTCTGAGCCAGACATCTACGGCGCTATCACACGTGACGCTCTCTTGGAGAACGTAACAGTAGATAAGAACGGTAAGATCGACTTCGCAGACAAGTCAGTTACAGAGAACACTCGTGTATCTTACCCTATCTACCACATCAAGAACATCCAGCGTCCATTCTCTCAGGGTCCAGCTGCTAAGCAGGTTATCTTCTTGTCAGCAGATGCATTCGGTGTATTGCCACCAGTATCTATCTTGAACGCTGAGCAGACTAAGTACTACTTCCTCTCTGGCTTCACAGCTAAGTTGGCTGGTACAGAGCGCGGTATCACCGAGCCTACTCCAACATTCTCTGCTTGCTTCGGTCAGGCATTCTTGGAGTTGCACCCAACTAAGTACGCTGAGGAGTTGGTAAAGAAGATGCAGAAGTCTGGTGCTAAGGCATACTTGGTTAACACAGGTTGGAACGGTACAGGCAAGCGTATCTCTATCCGCGATACACGTGGTATCATCGACGCTATCCTCGACCACTCAATCGACGCTGCTCCTACAAAGACCATCCCATTCTTCAACTTCGTAGTTCCTACACAGTTGGAAGGTGTTGATCCTAAGATCTTGGATCCTCGCGATACATACGCTGAGGCTTCACAGTGGGAGGAGAAGGCTAAGGATTTGGCTGCTCGCTTCATCAAGAACTTCAAGAAGTACGAGACCAACGAGGCTGGTAAGGCTCTCGTTGCTGCTGGTCCACAGCTCTAATTCGACGCTTCGAATTTTATAGATTATATGGAATCCCGTTTCTCGCAAGAGGAGCGGGATTCTTGCGTTTTT
>DBLF01000093.1:5278-18041 GCA_002297965.1 Candidatus Segatella papionis | reverse complement strand
TGGCTTCCGACATCGACGTGGTCGGCATAGACGAGGCCCAGTTCTTGGACAATGGCTTGGTGGATGTATGCAATGAGCTAGCCAACCGTGGCGTTCGTGTCATCGTGGCAGGCCTCGACATGGATTACAAGGGCGTGCCCTTCGGTCCAATCCCAGCCCTCTGCGCCATCGCCGACGAGGTGACCAAGGTCCACGCCATTTGCGTAAGATGCGGTGCCCTTGCCTACGTGAGCCATCGACTCGTGCACAACGACAAGCGTGTGCTCCTGGGCGAACAAGACGAATACGAGCCATTATGTAGAGAATGCTACCAAAAGGCAATTTCTAAAGAACAATAAAATCCCGAAAGGAGAACAAATATGCCAAAGGAGATTACATTTGATAAGTTCATACGATGGGCAGGCATTGTCCTCATCGTCTTTGCGGTGCTCTACATCACCAATTATCTGAGCGAGGTGCTCTTGCCATTCTTCATCGCATGGTTTTTTGCCTATCTGCTCTACCCAGTGGTCAAGTTCATAGAAAACAAGCTACACATCAAGGTGCGCGCGCTCTCCATCCTCCTGGCAATGGGAGCGGCGATAGCCGTGGTGACGGGAGTAGTCTGGCTCATCATCCCACCGATGATCGACCAATTCGACAAGTTGGGTGATGTCTTGACTAGATGGCTCCACCAAACCACTCACACCAACAACCTCACGGCTCTCATCAAGGAATGGCTGCAAGCCAACCAAGACCAAGTGGAGCACTTCTTGAAGAGCAAGGATTTCAGCGATGCCATCAAGACCACGATGCCGAAGGTATTCTCCGTGGTAAGCCAGACCGCAACAGTGCTGATGAGCATCGTCGCATCAATGATTACCTTATTATATATGTTCTTCATCCTGCTCGACTACGAGACGCTGACTGCCAACTGGGTGCGCATCTTCCCCAAGAAGAACCGTCCGTTCTGGCATGCGCTGATGAAGGATGTGGAGCGAGAGCTCAACAATTACATCCGTGGTCAAGGAATGGTGGCACTCTGCATGGGCATTATGTTCTGCATCGGCTTCACCATCATCGGCTTCCCGATGGCAATAGGCTTGGGCATCTTGATAGGCATCATGGACTTGGTGCCATACTTGCACACCTTTGCGCTCATCCCTACAGCCTTCCTGGCGATGCTGAAAGCAGCAGACACTGGGCAGAACTTCTGGGTGGTCTTCGGACTAGCCGTGTTGGTGTTCTGTGTGGTTCAGATAATTACAGATATGGTAGTTACCCCAAAGATTATGGGCAAGGCGATGGGATTGAACCCAGCCATCCTGCTCCTGAGTCTCTCGATATGGGGAGCTTTATTGGGCTTTATCGGCTTGATTGTGGCACTGCCTCTCACCACCCTTCTCATTGCCTATTGGCAAAGATATGTTACGAAGGAGAAACCCCAATTTGATGAGGAATTAGAGGCTGAAAGCCCTACAACAGCGCAAAAAACAAACAAAAACGAAGAAAATTAGCAAAAAAAAAGCAAAATATTTGGTTATATCATTTTTTTGCCGTATCTTTGCACTCGCTTTTGAAACATAAAGTTTGGGATTGGACTCGCTAGCTCAGCTGGTAGAGCACAACACTTTTAATGTTGGGGTCATGGGTTCGAGCCCCATGCGAGTCACAGGATCTCAGAAAAAGGACTTTCCACTCTTGTGGAGAGTCCTTTTTTCGTTTTCACATACTTTCATTCCTCCACACCTTAATATGCAAATGACTCTTACCATCAAAAGAAATGCTTTTATGCTGAAGAAATGATCTTTTCTGCTAGGAAAAAGTTATGTTCAAAACTTTTGAACATAACTTTTAATATGCAATTGAATGTTCTAGATAGATACTAGAGTAATCAAGATAGATACTAGAGGATTTAGATAGACACAAGAGCTTCTCATTCTTTACCACTGGCTCAAGTCAGCCTTAGCCTCCACCTTCTTTTCTACATTATCAGGCAACTTCGAGAAGAAATCATACCCCGTGATTCGTTCTACCTCATCCACCGAGTTGACAAAGTTCTTCTTCTGCAGACCTTTCTCCGACTGGTTCCTACAAATGAAACCGATGGCTTGTGGATTCTTACCCGTGCGCAAAACGACCTTGAAGAAGGCATCTGGCACCACCACCTTGTTCTTGCCCAACTTGCGATGTTGCTTGTTGAGATAGATAGGACCACACACGATATAAACCTTGCCATACTTCTTAGCCCAAGTACGACACTGCTGCTCGATGCTATTCCAAATGCCAGCATTCAGGCTATGAGTCTGAGGACACATATTGGTCATCAAGAAACATTCGTCCATCGCTTTCTGACTCCACTTGTTATCACCAGCAGGACACATGTGACCACGGTCGAAACCGCTGTTATAATAATCCGCCTTGGTTCCCTTAGGCGAAGGCATGTCCATATCGTCCTGGAAATCGCCACGAGGTAACTTGCCCGAAGCATGGTCGCGTGTCAATACCCAAGCCACCCAGTTGGGCTCACGGTTGTTGTGATTATAAGAAACGGTATAAGCAGTGCGACGTTTGATGGTCTGCGAGAGCTTGCTTTTAGTAACAGGGAGTTCCAGACCTTGGACATTATCTTTTGCACTAGCAGAAGACGATTGCCCCTTGTAAAAAGATGATTGCCCCTTATTATAAAAAGACGATTGCCCCATATAAGAAGACAGACCTGCAGAAGCCAGGGCAAAGCCCAAAGCCACCAACCACATTTTCAATGTTCCTACATTCTTTTTCATATCCACTATGTTTAAACTTTTATATCATTTGCTTTCCAAGTTTCTGCAAAAGTAGCACTTTTATGCGAGAAGAAAGAATATTCATGCCAATTTTCTTGGATATTCCAAAATAAAAGACTATCTTTGCACCGCTTTTTAAGCAACGGGGCTTAGCGCAGTAGGTTAGCGCACGCGTCTGGGGGGCGTGAGGTCGCTGGTTCGAGTCCAGTAGCCCCGACTCAACTCCCCTTTGGAGGAAAAACCACATTCTTAACAGGAATTAACTAAAAACAATGCAAGTTTTCATTCCCTTTGCGTTTTAAATATGTAAAGAAACCTGCCCGTTGAGGACGGATTCCATTCGATAAACAAACAACAACAAGAAAAAAAATAAAAATAAAATTACAAACAATGAAGAAAATCAAACTATTCTCAATTTTGGCTGTACTTCTGGCAGCTATGTCTTTCACGTCTTGTAACTCATCCAGCGACAATGGCACCCAGTTGCCAACTCAGCTGGAATCATACGCAATGATGCAGAAGGTTGCTGGCTCTCGCAACTGCGGCATTCTCTTCCCAGAGGACGCAAAGAACAACATTAACAAGGATAGCATCGAGACTACCATCACCATCACACCAGCTGATAGTACATATCGAATCGCCAACTTCCCTGTAAACCTCTTGGCCAAATATGTAAAGAACGAGAAACTCAGCAACCTCATCAAGGAATTGCCTAACCAGACTCTTACAGGCAAGCTCTATTGCATGAGTTCTACCACTCCATTCTTCTACACACTCACACAGAATGTTACTTTCAGCGACGAGACAGGCAACAAATATACACTGGCTTTCTATGGTGGTTACTCCAACTATTCTATGGCAGGCATCGCACAAGACAACAAGCACTTCTTGATGTATCTCACCCCTGGCGCCATCTACAACGGCACAGAGCAGATGAGCGATGTGCTCAAGACACAGGTTGGCTCTTACGGAAGCACACCATACGTGATGTTCTTGCGCTTTGCCCTTTAAAAAACAGAACATAAGTTAATACTCTTTTATATACAAACAACTTACAAATATATGCTCTGAATTTATCACTCAGTGTGAAAACTACATAAAAGGCGCGATGGTCAGTCTCGACCACCGCGCCTATTTTTATGCTTTCTTTCAAGCCTCAGTTTTCCTTTTCAATACTATTTATTCTTTTCTCCAAAAGCTTTTATTCTTTCCTCCAAAGCTTGCTCATATCCTCCAAGCTCTTGCCCTTGGTCTCTGGCACGAGCTTCCACACGAAGATGGCGGCAATGACACAGATGGCTCCGTAGAGTCCGTAAGTGAACCAATGACCGAAGTCATCGCCCTGGGAAAGGTGCATGTTGAACATCGGCACGAAGGTGGAACTTACAATGAAATTGAATATCCACTGGAAGGCAACGGCGATGGCAACAGCTGCACCACGGATGGTGTTTGGGAAGAGTTCGGCGATAAGCACCCATGCGATAGGTCCCCAAGAGAACATGAAGCTGGCACTATACACCATGATGCTAACCATCGTAACGGTACTCAAGGCGGCATTGCCGAAGGTCAAGGCGACACCTAGAGCTCCGACTGCCATACCGATGGAACCCCAAATAAGCAAAGGCTTGCGACCCAACTTCTCGACGGTGAACACAGCCACCAAGGTGAACGAGATGTTCACGATACCCATGATGACGGTCTGAACCATGGGGTTGCCCATACCCATGTCCTGGAAGATGCGAGGTGCATAGTAGAGCACGGCGTTGATGCCCACAGCCTGCTGGAACACAGAGAGCATCACGCCCACGAAGATGCACATGAAACCGTAAGAGAAGAGCTTCTCGGTCTTCACGGTCACGGTGTTCTTGATGTCGTGGATAATCTCCTTTGCCTTCTCAGAGCCGTTAATCTTGGCGAGAATGCCATACGCCTTCTCGTCCTGTCCCACCATCACGAGATAACGTGGAGTCTCTGGTACGAAGCAGATGAGGAAAGTGAAGAGACCTGCAGGAACCATCTCTGAGCCAAACATATAGCGCCAGCCTGACTCGATGGTCCATTCGGCATCAGCCCAGTTGGCAATGGCACCTGCTGCATCGTAGATAGGATTGGCGTGCTCGCCCATGATGATGAAGTTGACGAAGTAAACCACCAGCTGACCGAAGATGATGGCAAACTGGTTCCAGCTCACGAGCATGCCTCGGATGTTGCTAGGAGCCACCTCGCCGATATACATTGGGCAGATGGCGGAAGCCATACCCACACCGATACCACCGAGCACACGATAGATATTGAACACCACGAGCAGTGTCCAGTCCGCCTTTCCCTGAGGCAAGCAATAAGTCTCCGGCTCCATAGAGCCCCAGGCAGAGAGGAAGAAGCAGATGCCCGCGAAGATAAGCGAGCGCTTGCGACCAAACTTGCTGGCGAAGAGACCAGAAAGTGAACTACCGATGATACAACCGATCAACGCGCTGGAGGATGTGAATCCATGCATGAAGTCGGTGTACTCGAAATCCTTGGCACCCTTGAAGAATGCCTGCAAACCCTTCTCGGCGCCCGATATCACAGCGGTATCGTAACCGAAGAGGAGACCACCCAAGACGGCGACCATCACAATTGAGATAAGATAGGCTTTAGAGCCACTTTGATTTTGTTCCATTATTCTTTAGGTCTAAATTTATTGATTTGTTCTGATAGAACAGCACAATATGCACCATTCTTTTAAAATATTACGCATAATCTGCACTTTTCCCCCATTTTTTTTGTATATTTGCAACCAAATTAAGAGAAAACAGATATTACGTAATATGAACATAGCAGAATTCTTACATAATGAGGGCGACAAGCGAGGCTTTTCGTTCGAGGTTTTGCCACCGCTCAAGGGCAATGGCACGGCGGCTCTCTTCCGCACCATCGACAGCCTCAAGGAGTTTGGTCCTCGTTTTATCAATATCACTACGCATCATAGTGAATATATCTATAAGGAGTTGGAAAATGGTCTTCTCACTCGCCAGCGTGTGCGCCGTCGCCCTGGCACTGTTGCCATCGCAGGCGCCCTCCAAAACAAATATGACATTCCGGTGATTCCTCACGTCATCTGCAGTGGTGCGTCGAAGGAAGACATCGAGTACGAGTTGCTCGACCTCCAATTTCTTGGCATCAGCAATGTGCTTGTGCTCCGTGGAGACAAGGCGAAGGAGGACCGACAATTTACCCCTACCCCTAACGGATATGCACATGCCACCGACCTGCTGAAGCAAATCAACCAATTTAACGAAGGTTTCTTCGTTGACGGCACACCTATCAAGCACCCAGGCGAAAAGTTCTGTTGTGGAGTGGCTTGCTATCCAGAGAAGCACGAGGAGGCTCCAAACCTGGAGATGGATATCCAACATTTGCTGGAAAAGCAACAGCTCGGCGCATCATACGCCGTGACTCAACTTTTCTACGACAACCAGAAATTCTATGAATTCGTGGAAAAAGCTCGCCAGGCAGGCATCACCATCCCTATCATCCCAGCATTGAAGCCATTCGCCAAGTTGAGCCAGCTCACCGTGGTGCCCAAGACATTCCATTGCGATATTCCAGAGGCATTGGCACAGGAGGTATTGAAGTGCAAAAACGATGACGATGCCAAGGCTCTTGGCATCGAATGGACCTCAGAGCAGGTGAAGGATCTCTTCAATCACGGATACAACAACGTACACTTCTTCACCGTATCGGCGGTGGAAAGCGTGAAGCAAATCGCTAAGATTCTGTTTTAAGTGAAGCCCAAGGAGCGAACAATACGATGAACGAATTGCAAGAGAAGGAAAATGGAAGGTGTGAAAATGTATGAAGAATAAAATACAAAATAACATTGGATATAAATGGATAGAAGTGAAGTAATAGGTCAGCAAGAGGTATGGAATCGCCTGATGGAGATGGTCCAAGAGAACCGCGTGCCACATGCATTGATGTTTTGCGGGCCGCAAGGTTGTGGCAAATTGGCGATGGCTCTGGCTTTCGCCAGCTATCTGCTGGGCGATTCCCCTATGCTCAAGAAGTGGGAACATCCCGACCTGCACTTCACCTTCCCCACCATCAAGACTTCCGATATGGGAAGCGACCACACGCCTGTGAGCCTCGACTTCAGCAAGGAATGGCGAGAGATGCTACTCCAGCAAGGTCCCTACATCTTGATAAGCGACTGGATGAAACGCATGGGTAAAACCGAGGCTGACTTCAACAAACAAGCCATCATCACCGGCAATGAGAGCGACGACCTAGCCAAGAAACTCATCATGATGTCGAGCCAAGGTGGTTACAAAATCAGCCTCATCTGGCTTCCCGAACGAATGAACCTCACCAGCGCCAACAAGATACTGAAGCTCTTGGAAGAACCACCCCATCAGACGCTATTTATCCTGGTGAGCGAGAATCCCGAGCTATTATTGGAAACCATCAGAAGCCGTGCCCAACGCATCGACTTCAAGAAGATAGAGACCCAAGAAATAGAGAAAGCCTTGGTGGAACGCAGAGCCTTGCAACCGGAGATGGCGCATCGCATCGCACGCATCGCCAATGGCAATTGGAACCTAGCTCTCGAAGAACTTGATTCTGGAAATGAGAACCGACAGCACCTCGACATGTTCATCATGCTGATGCGCCTCGCCTACATGCGCAACATACACGACCTCAAGAAGTGGAGCGAAGTAGTGGCGACATTCGGACGCGAAAAGCAGAAGAGAATGCTCGATTACTTCATGCACATGCTCCGGGAGAGTTTTATGTACAACTTTCGTCAGCCTGAACTGAGCTATATGACGCAGGAGGAAGAGAACTTCGCCAAGAACTTCGCGCGATTCATCAATGAGGCAAACATCATTGACATCACCGACCTCTTCGAGGAAAGCAAACGATACATCTCGCAAAATGCCAACCCAAAGATTGTATTCTTCGACCTGGCTCTGAAAATCATCGTACTGCTCATCAGAAAGTAATGGATATATTGTTTAATGTTTAGTGTTTAATGTGTAGTTAGGGTATTCGCCTTTCTAATATTGAACTCACAAACTTAAACAATATTATGAATTATAAGAACAAAAACATAACACGAAATATACAATATATAGTTGAATCTATAGTTGGGGACTATCCCCAAACAACAAACAATAAACATAAAAAATTAGAATCTCGTGGATTACAAGAATATGAAATTCAGAATGTGGAACGGCTGTGACCGTGGTCTTTGCTGCAAGGCATGTGGCCGACAAGACCGACAGCTCAACACATACGATTGGCTTGCCGACGTTCCTGGCAACGCCGAGAGCACAGACCTCGTGGAAGTGCAGTTTAAAAATACCCGAAAAGGATATTATCACAATGTGAACAACCTCGACCTCAAAAAGGGCGACATCGTAGCAGTGGAAGCAAATCCCGGCCATGACGTGGGTGTGGTGACATTGACGGGTAGATTGGTAAAACTCCAAATCAAGAAGGCAAATCTCAAATCACAAGATGACATTAAACGCATTTATCGCATTGCCAAGCAGGTGGACCTCGACAAGGCGAAGGAGGCAAAGAGCCGCGAGCACGACACCATGATTCAGAGCCGACAGATAGCCAAGGACCTTGGATTGAAGATGAAGATTGGTGACGTGGAGTATCAAGGCGATGGCAACAAGGCTATCTTCTATTACATCGCCGATGAACGTGTGGATTTCCGACAGCTCATCAAGGTACTGGCAGAGACTTTCCATGTGCGCATAGAAATGAAGCAGATTGGTGCCCGACAGGAGGCTGGACGCATCGGTGGAACCGGTCCTTGTGGCAGAGAACTTTGCTGCGCCACATGGATGAAAAACTTCGTAAGCGTGAGCACCAATGCCGCACGCTATCAGGACATCTCTCTCAACCCACAGAAACTTGCCGGTATGTGCGCAAAACTGAAGTGTTGCCTCAACTACGAGGTGGACAACTATGTAGAGGCAAGCCGAAAGATGCCTCCTAAGGATACAGTGCTCCAAACAGCAGACGGCGAGTTCCATCAGTTTAAGGTTGATATTCTGGCAGGACTCATTACTTATTCTTCAGACAAGAATCTAGCTTCCAATCTCGAAACCATCACTGCAGAGCGCGCCAAAGAGATTATCGAGATGAACCGCAACGGTGAGAAACCGCTCAGCTTGATGGAAAACGGCAAGGTGAAGGAAACTGCCAAACCTATCGACTTGCTTGCCGAAGCAGACCTCAGCCGTTTCGACAAGGCAAAGAAAAAGAAAAAGGGAACCAACAATGGCAAGGGACGCAACAACCGTGCTGAAAAAGGCGAGAACAAACAGGGAAACGAGAAGCGTAACGCTAACGAGAAACGCAACGCCAACGAGAACAAGAACAAGCCTCAGCAAAATGGAGAGCGTCGCCAGCAAAATGGCAATCGCCGTAAAGACAACAAGAACAGAGGTCCACGCCAGCAGGGCGAAAGCAACAAGCCTCAACAAAGTGGAAATAAGCCTCAACAGGGCGAAAACAATAAGCCACAACAAAGTGAAAATAAGCCTCAACAGGGCGAGAACAAACCTCAGTAAAAAATGAAAAGACTGATTTATTTCGTTTTTACACTAGTGGCAACTATGGCACTGAGTGCCTGCTATCAATCTACGGTGTACGATGACTATGCTCATACACCGATTGCAGGATGGGAGAAGAACGACACACTATCGTTCGAAGTTCCACCAATAGTTGCCACAGGCTATTATCAGGAAAGCTTGGGATTACGAACCACAGGAGCCTTCCCATTCACGGGCTTGACCCTCATCGTAAACCAAACTATCTTTCCTGCCAACAAGAGTAGGGAATGTATCGAGAAGACTGATACCGTACTTTGCCAGCTCATCAACAAAAAGGGTGAGAACAAGGGACAAGGCATCAGTTACTATCAATACAACTTCCCTATCAATGTATATAAAATGTACGAAGGCGACTCCATCCACATCGCCATCCGTCACGACATGAAGCGAGAAATCCTTCCGGGCGTAAGCGATGTCGGGGTCAAGATATCGAAGATGCAATAGATCTTAGAATAAAAAATACAATAGATCCAAGCAAGATGGAATAGGAATAAAAAATCCTCTTGAAAGAGGGCTTCGTTTAAAGCTTTCTTTCAAGAGGATTTCTCTTTTATACCTTTTATATATGCTTCTTATACCTTAAATATATATTCCCCTTTATATCTTAAATATATATTCCCCTTTATACCTTATATATATTACTCCTTATACTTTATTATATAATATAAAATGCGGATTTTCTAACTGTAATCGTAATCATCAACCTTTTATTGTCGCACCAAATTCCTACCTGCATCAATTCTCAGGAAGATGAAAAGCAGAATGGTGAATCCCCAGAGGGATGAACCTCCGTAACTGAAGAATGGCAAAGGAATACCGATGACCGGCGTCAAGCCCAACACCATGCCCACATTGATAAATAGGTGGAACAGGAACACGCTTAGCACACAATAACCGTATATTCGTCCGAACTTGAAAGGTTGCCGCTCCGCTAGATACATCAACCTCAATATCAATGCCAGGAAGAGCAACAACACGCCTGCCGAACCGAGGAATCCCTCCTCCTCGCCTACCGTACAGAAGATAAAGTCGGTATCCTGCTCTGGCACGAACTTCAATTTGGTCTGTGTTCCGTTCAGGAATCCCTTGCCTTGCAAACCACCCGAACCGATGGCTATCTCACTCTGATGCACGTTGTAACCGGCTCCAGCCAAATCCTCGTCCAAGCCCAGCAACACGTTGATACGCACACGCTGGTGAGGCTCCATCACATTGTTCAATACGTAGTCGGCTGAATAGAAGAAGGCGATACTACCGATAGAGAATATCGAGATGAGGAAGTAATTGCGGAATCTTGTTCTCAGTCCGTGATACACCAGGAATCCTATCATCGCCGCACAGAGCAAGAGCTGCACCCAAACGATGTCGAAAGGAATCACAAAGGTGGAGAAGAGTACAAAGATGAGTGTGATGCCCAAGGCATATCCACCGATGATGAAGGCGTGCTTACGGTTGCCCGTATATGACCATACCAAGCCCGCCGTAAACAATTGCACCAAGAGCAAGACCACAAACTTGCCCACCGAGGTGTAGGTATCCCACATCATCACGTTCTCGTACTTGACACCCACCACGAAATAGACCACCATCGAGACACCCGTAAAAAGGATGGCTCCAGGCATTCCCTCACGGTAGAGCATAAGGAAGAAGGCGGAATAAACCAACGCAGAACCCGTTTCTCGTTGTCCCACGATACAAATCATAGGCAAGACGATGATGCCCACTGCCGCCATGAAATGCTTCAGCTTATGGATGTTGAAACCATAGCTCGACATAAACTTGGCGATGGCTAGCGCCGTGGCAAACTTACCAAACTCGGCTGGTTGCAGTCGCAGAGGTCCCAACACAAGCCACGAGTGGGAACCCTTGATGTCGTGCGGGTTGAATATCGTGGCAAAGAGCAGCAATATCAGCACGCCATAGATGACGTACGAGAAGGTATCGTAAAACCTATCGTCGAGCATCAGGATGACGAAGCCAAGCACGATACTCGTTCCTATCCAGATAATCTGCATACCCGAACGAGTGCCAAGGCTGAAGATATCATTGTCGCCATAAGTGTAGCTGGCACCGCAGACACTGATCCAACCGAAGCAGAGCAACGCCAGATAGATGCCGATGGTCCACCAGTCGAGTGAGCCAAGCACACTAGTAGGTTGTTTATTATCTTTTTGAGCCATTGTCTTATTTTTCAAGAATTTGAGAATTAAAGAATTTCTAAGTTCATACCTGAAATAATTCCTTGAAATTCAGAATTAAAGCTAAAGCTAAGAATTAGAGAAAAAAGAATAAAATCTTAACTTCTCTAATTCTTGATACTTTATTTTATCTACTGCTTGAGCCGTAGGCGATTCTTCTAGCTTGCATCTGTGCCGCCTGATTCTCCGACGATGGCGAGAGCTTGCCATGCAAGTACTGCTCCATCATGAGCCCGCCGATAGGCACACCGAAGTCGGCACCCCATCCACCATTCTCCACATACACGGCGATGGCTATCTTAGGGTTGTTCATCGGCGCGAAACCCATGAACACAGAGTGGTCGTGACCACGGTTCTGGGCGGTACCAGTCTTTCCGCAAGGCTCGAAGTCGTAACGGGAGAGCATCTTACAGGTGCCTCGCATCGCAGAGCTTCGCATACCGGCTATTACATAGTTGTAGGCTCTCTTCGAGGCCTTGGTGTAATGACGGCGGGTATATAGCGTGTCGAGAGGCTCGCCCTTCACCTTGCGCACCACGTGAGGCACATAGTAATAGCCTCGGTTGGCGATGGTGGCACCCAGGTTGGCTATCTGCAACGGCGTGAGGTTCACCTCGCCCTGTCCGATGGAGATACTGATGATGGTCAGTCCGTTCCAAGAGCCATGGTATGCCTTGTCGTAGAACTGGGCGTTAGGTATCAAGCCTCGTTTCTCGCCCGGAAGGTCGATGCCCAGCTTATAGCCGAAGCCCATGCTCACCATGTAGTCCTTCCAGGTGGTCATCGCCTGCTCCACGTCCTTATACTTCTTGCGGTTGCCCATCATATAGTAGAGTCCCCAACAGAAGTAACCATTACACGAGGTACTGATGGCATCCACCAGTGCGATAGGCGATGGGTGACCGTGACATCCCACGTGCAGTCCCTTATAGCTGAAACCATGGTTACAAGGGAAGGCGGTGCTCGGGGTGATGATGCCCTCGGTGAGATAGGTCAGTGCCTGAGTGGTCTTGAATGTAGAGCCTGGAGGATACTGTCCCATGATGCTTCGGTTGAGGAGAGGCTTCCAAGGGTTCTGGGAGAGCCACTTGTGCATCTTGCCTCGGTTCTTGCCCACCAGCTTGCGAGGGTCGTAGGATGGTGACGATACCATCGCCAAGACACTTCCGTCGCGAGGGTCGATGGC
>DBLF01000093.1:1934-5220 GCA_002297965.1 Candidatus Segatella papionis | reverse complement strand
TCGATACCGAGCGTCAAGTCCTTGCCGGCGACAGGTCGCTGGTCAAGCTTGCCGTTCTGGTAACTGCCCTGTATGCGCCCATGGGCATCGCGGAGCAATATCTTGACACCTTTCACGCCACGGAGCTGTTTCTCGTACGATTTCTCCAATCCCAGCTTGCCGATGTAATCGCCTGGCTGGTAGTAGTCATCGTCCTCGATGTCGCTCTCGGACACCTCACCTACATCGCCCAGCACATGGGCGGCGTATGGATAGGTGTATTCTCTCACGCTTCGCTTCTGCACATAGAAGCCTGGAAATCGGAACATCTTCTCCTGGAACACACTGAAGTCCTTGTCGGAGAGCTGTGTCATGAAGAGCTGTTGGGTGTATCTAGAATAGCCAGGGTTCTTGTTGCGGTCCTTGATGTCGTCCATTCGCTTGATAAACCATTCCTTGGTGATGCCCAGCGAATTGCAGAAGTCCATCGTATCGAGACGACCGCTCTCCTCGTTCATCACCACCATGATGTCGTAAGAAGGCTGGTTATAGACCATCAGCTTGCCATTTCTATCATAGATGGCACCACGCGAAGGGAACTCTATCTGCTTGAGGAAGGCGTTACTGTCGGCGTTTTTCTTATAGTCATCGCTCATAATCTGAAGCGTAAAGAGACGAATCATGTATATGACCACGATTGCTATGGCCACACCACTAATGACGTATCTACGTTTCTCAAGATTGTAATCCAACATACCTTATTATATATAACTATAAATAGCTGAATCTAAATAACTGTTTTTACTTTCTGAAGTTCTCCACTGCCATGACGAGCACGTAAGTGATGAGGGTACTACCCACAATGCACTCCAGCCACTGCAACCAGTTGAAGAAGTTGAAGGTCTCCAGCGTAAAGAACAATAGATTATAAACGAGCACGATGATGAACACGTACAGGCAGTAAGAGCCCACGCCGATGGAGCGCATGGAAGGCTCCAGGTCGTCGGCACTGTCCCTTGGCACGAAGAGTTCGAAGAGATAAGGTTGCAGCAAGCCGACGAGGGTCATCGAGGCCGCCGCAACACCTGGCGTATTGGCAAATACGTCGATGCAAAGTCCCATCATGAAGCACCACACCATCACCGACCATCGTGGATGGTTGCGACGGAAATGCAATGCCATGATGACATACAGCAAGGGGGTGGCGCAGTTGAAGAGGTGGATATGGTTGAACACCAATCCCTGCACCAGCACGAGCACCACGAACGTGGCGAGTCGTTTTACCAAATCTATACTCATTCTCTTATCTTTATACAAGAATCAATTTTAATTATTGCCAGTTCCGTTGTTGGCGGAGTTGTCGTCTGGCTTGATGCTGTCCTGTGCGGCTCGCATGATGTCGAGGCGCTCCTTCATAGCGGCATCGTCGATGACGCATACGTCGCGCAAGCGGGCGAAATCGGTGGAGAGTTTCACCATCACACGATAACTGAGACCATCGGCCGAGTTGAACACATGCAATATCTTGCCCACCCTCACTCCTGGAGGGAACACGGCACTGTAACCACTGGTCACCACATAGTCGCCCAACTTGAAGTGGGCGTGGCGTGGCACTTCCTCCACATAGGCTAGTTCGCTCGAACCGCCCTTCCATCTCAAATAGCCGAAGTATCCCCTGCCCTGGATGGTACAGCTGATGTTCGACTTCACGTTGAGCACAGGTATCACGATCGAGTAGTGCTGACTCACGAGATATACGATGCCCACTACGCCGGTTCCGCTTATCACACCCATGTCCTTGTGGATGCCGTCGGCGCTACCCTTGTCGATAGTCATGAGGTTGCCCGGCTTGTCGAGACTGTTGTCCACCACCTTGGCAGGTATCAGCCTGTAGCTCTGCAAGAGGGCGAACTGGTTGCGATGGTAGATGGTGCTGTCTTGGGTGACGCTCACGAGCGAGTCGGTCAACTTGTGAACCTCCTGCTCCAGATAAGCGTTGCGCTGGGTGAGTTCCTGGTTCACCTTGGTCAGTGAGAAGAAGGTCTCCACATTGGAATCCCACTCATAGAGCTTGCCTGTCACGGCGTTGGCGGTGGAGAACCACGCACTGCCCTGATAGCTGTTATACTGGAACAAGAGCACCATGCTCACCACTTCGAGTATCACGAAGACAAACCAATGGTTGTATTTCTGCAAAAACTCTAAAAGGTTGTGCATACTTTATTTTATTCGGTTTTCCTTTATTCCAAAGGATATATTTTATACCTAAGAATATATATGATTAAAAATCCGTGACCCTTGAATTCCTCAAGAACCACGGAATTTCACCATTTTCAATATGATTATCTCATCAAGAATGAGAAACGATCCACATTCTTCAATGCGATGCCCGCACCCTTAGCCACACTGTGCAATGGGTCTTCGGCGATATGGAATGGGATGTTGATCTTGTCCTGGAGTCGCTTGTCGAGACCACGGAGCAAAGCGCCACCACCAGAGAGCCAGATACCGTTCTTCACGATGTCGGCGTAAAGCTCAGGAGGAGTGTTCTCCAGTGCAGAGAGCACGGCGTTCTCAATCTTAGCCACGGTCTTGTCGAGGCAGTGAGCAATCTCCTGATAGCATACAGGCACCTCCATAGGGAGGGCTGTGATGCGGTTAGGACCATGCACGATGAAGTCCTCAGGAGCCTCGTCGCCGAGGTCGGTCAAGGCAGAGCCCACGTGAATCTTGATACGCTCAGCCATACGCTCAGAAACCTTCACGTTGTGCTGACGGCTCATGTACTCCTGGATGTCGGCTGTGAGGTCGTCGCCAGCAGTACGGATGGAGTTGTTGGAAACGATACCACCGAGAGAAATCACGGCGATCTCGGTAGAACCACCGCCTATATCAACTATCATGTTGCCCTCTGGTGCCTCTACGTCGATACCAATACCTATAGCGGCAGCCATAGGCTCAAAAATCAAATAAACGTCACGTCCGTCGGCATGCTCGGCAGAGTCGCGCACGGCACGAAGCTCAACCTCGGTAGAGCCAGAAGGAACGCCAATCACCATACGGAGTGAAGGTGAGAACAGACGGCTTCCAGTGTGGACCATCTTAATGAGGCCACGCATCATCTGCTCGCAGGCAGTAAAGTCGGCAATAACGCCATCGCGCAATGGGCGGATAGTACGAATGTTATCATGAGTCTTTTCGTACATCATCTTTGCCTTCTCGCCCACGGCAATCATCTTGTCGGTGCGGCGGTCGAGGGCAACGACAGAAGGTTCGTCCACCACAATCTTATCATCACTGATAATGA
>DBLF01000093.1:0-1802 GCA_002297965.1 Candidatus Segatella papionis | reverse complement strand
GTGTCGTAGTGAGAGCTTACGCCGAAGGCACGCTCTGCAAACATCTTGCGATCCTCGATGTCGGTCTCAGCGCCCTTCTTCTTGAGAATATCGAGGAGCACGCTGTACTCAGCCTTGCTTGGTACGATGACCACGTCCTTGAAGTTCTTGGCTCCGGCACGAATCAGGGAGATACCGCCTATGTCGATTTTCTCGATGATGTCGGCGTCGCTGGCACCGCTTGCCACGGTCTGCTCGAATGGATAGAGGTCAACGATAACGAGGTCGATGGCTGGAATCTCATATTCCTTCATCTGCTCTTGGTCGCCCTCGTTGTCACGGCGAGCCAAGATGCCTCCAAATATTTTAGGGTGAAGAGTCTTCACACGACCACCGAGGATAGATGGGTATGTGGTGACATCCTCAACTTTTTGACATTCATAACCGAGGGACTCGATGAACTTCTGAGTACCACCAGTGCTCAGGAACTTAACACCCTCTTCGTTCAACTTGGCGAGCAACTCGTCCAAGCCATCCTTGTGGAAGACAGACACCAAAGCTGTCTTAATCTTTTTTGTTTCAGCCATTGACTATTGATATTTTGAATAGAGTTTTACCTGCTATTGAGTTCAACATTCACTTCTAAAGTTCAACACTCACTTCTATTCCAAAGGCGATTTTACCCCTCCTCTGAAATATGGTGCAAAATTACAAATAATATTTGAAACCACCAAATTTTCGAGTGCGTTAATGCTCATTTTTAAGGGATATTTGCGATAAGTCAAGAAATCCATTGATTACAGATTACGATTACAGTTAGAAAATCCGCTTCCCCCTTTCCAAGAGGCAAGAATGTAAAGGATGGAATCGAACGTAGAAGAAAAAAGCTAAGAATTATTAATTATATATTTTTATATTATATATATAATATAATTTTCTTTTTCACTTTTTCCCACTAGAGGGGTTGTTGCGGAAATTCTAACTGTAATCGTAATCTGTAATCAATCATGAGAGTGGCGAGCTCCTCTCATAGGATTACAAGCCTCAACTCATAGAATAACGAGTCTCATCTCATAGCTTTCTTCCTCGCAAAACTATGAGTAAGGATTTTGATAACTCTAATCAAAAAAAAACTGACGGTACAAAGCATACCGTCAGCACATAAAATACTTTAGAAAAATTACCACTCCACTTTCTCGTTCAAGATAACGCCATCAGTGGCATCCTCTTCGGTGAATGTAGCGCCACGATACTGCACGCAGAGCATCACCAATGGCTCAGTACCGTTGTTGCGAACGGAGCGCTTGCCGGCAGGAGCCACTCTTACCACGCTTCCCTCGGCAACAGGGAACACCTTACCATCCACCTGGAACTCGCCCTTGCCACTGAGGAAGAAATAGAGCTCCTCGTGGTTCTTGTGCGTGTGGAGGAAGCCTGTCTCCGTGCCAGGAGCAAACGACTGGAAGGAGAACTCGCCACCCGTAGCGCCTACCAATGCGCCACCAAACACCTTGCCTGGAATCTTCACCTCTGGACCGAGCTGCAATACATACTCGTTCAAATCGCTCAACTTGCCGAAATCTACGGCTGTCACATTCTCTGCCTTGATAATAGTCTTTGTCTCTTTCATTGTCTTTGAATATTTTAATCTTGTTCTTATATTTTTGAAAACTTATCGTCATTGAAATTCGACATCTTATCGTCGTTTGACGGTGCAAAAGTACTACGATTTTTTCATTCCCACAAGAGGAAGCTTCCACGTGGGTTACTTACCTAGAGGTAACTATTGTTGATTATCAAGCACAAAGTTTTTTGTATTTTAA
>DBLF01000056.1:9961-14900 GCA_002297965.1 Candidatus Segatella papionis | reverse complement strand
CTGTGGGTACCTTCTCGTTCCTGCCTTGGAACAAGGGTGCGCATATCCTCGACTTCAACGTGGGCGTGTTCCTCATCACAGCCGTTAGCTCTATCGGTGTGTTGGGTATCTTCCTCGCTGGTTGGGCTTCCAACAACAAGTACTCTGTGGTATCTGCCATGCGTGGTGCCGTACAGATGATCTCTTACGAGATGTCACTCGGCTTGTGCTTGGTTTCTGCTGTCGTACTCACCGGTACCATGCAGATGAGCGGTATCGTGGAGGCACAGAACCACGCTTGGGGCTGCCTCTTGATTCAGGGTCACGTCCCAGCCATCTTGGCTTTCTTGGTATTCCTCGTAGCAGGTAACGCCGAGGCAAACCGTGGTCCTTTCGACTTGGCGGAGGCTGAGAGTGAGTTGACCGCAGGTTACCACACCGAATATTCTGGTATGGGCTTCGGTTTCTACTACTTGGCTGAGTACCTCAACCTCTTCGTTATCTCTGGTATCGCCACAGCCGTATTCCTCGGTGGTTGGGCTCCTGTCCAGATTGGTGTGGATGCCTTCGACACCGTGATGGGCTACATCCCAGGTATCGTATGGTTCATGGGCAAGACCTTCGCAGTGGTATGGCTCTTGATGTGGGTACGTTGGACCTTCCCTCGTCTCCGTATCGACCAGATTCTGAAGTTGGAGTGGAAGTATCTGATGCCATTGTCATTGGTTATCTTGATCTTGATGACCGTATGCGTATCAATGGGTTGGACCATCGCTTAATCAATAAAGGAGTTAAAGGAGTTAAGGAGTTAAAGGAGTTAAGACAAAACTCTATTTGCTTATAACCCCTCATTGACAAAAATAAACAAAAAATAAAAGTATGTCTAACAATTCATATTTCGGCGGTATTGCCGAGGGCTTGAAGACCCTCGCCATCGGTATGAAGACTACCATGAAGGAGTACTTCACACCTAAGAGCACTGAGCAATACCCTGAGAACCGCAAGACTACACTCCACATCTCTCCACGATTCCGTGGTCGCTTGGTCTTCGTTCGCGATGAGAACGAGGCTTACAAGTGTGTGGGCTGTACATTGTGTGAGAAGTCATGCCCTAACGACACCATCAAGATTCAGACCGAGATGGTGGTCGATGAGGAGACTGGCAAGAAGAAGCGTCGCTTGGTCGATTATCAGTACGACCTCGGCGACTGCATGTTCTGCGAGCTCTGCGTCAACGCATGTAACTTCGGTGCAATCAAGTTTGTCAACGATTTCGAGAACGCTGTGTTCGACCGCAACAAGTTGGTGATGCACCTCGACAAGGAGGTATATAAGGGCGGAAGCCTTCCTAATATCATCGACGGTGGCGCACCGCTCGAAATCGGTAAGTTTAACACCAAGACTAAGTAAGGAGGACATTAGACAATGATAACAGCAAATTTATTCATGTTCGTCATCTTGGCTGTAGTCATCCTTGGCTCAGCCATCATGTGCGTAGCTACCAAGCGCATCATGCGTGCGGCAACATTCCTGTTGTTCGTGCTCTTCGGTATCGCTGGCATGTACTTCTTGCTCGACTATACTTATCTGGGTGCCGCTCAGATCAGTGTCTATGCAGGTGGTATCACCATGCTCTACGTTTTCGCCATCCAGTTGGTGTCAAAGCGTACCCTCCAGGGCCTCTTGGAGCATGTGAAGGGTAGCAAGGTCATCGGCCGTGCGCTCGTTTGCCTCGTAGGTTTCGTAACCTTGGCAGTGATCGTCTTGAAGAATCACTTCATTGATATGGCTGCTTCTGTAGCCGACACCGAGGTGCCTATGGACCAGGTGGGTTCAGCACTCGTAGGTGCTGACAAGTATGGCTATGTATTGCCATTCGAGTTTATCTCTGTGTTCTTGTTGGCATGTATCATCGGTGGTATCTTAATTGCAAGAAAGGAGGATAAGAAATGATTCCAGTACAATGTTTCTTCGTGCTCTCAGCACTCTTGTTCTTCATCGGCGTGTATGGCTTCGTTACCCGTCGTAACCTCGTGGCCATGCTCATCTCCATCGAGCTTGTATTGAATGCAGCCGACCTCAACTTCGCTGTGTTCAACCGCATCCTCTTCCCAGGACAGTTGGAAGGTTTCTTCTTCACATTGTTCTCCATCGGAGTGGCAGCAGCCGAGACAGCCGTAGCATTGGCTATCATTATTAACGTTTACCGCAACTATCACAGTGACCAGGTGAACAGTATTGAAAACATGAAATTCTAAAGTAAGACAATGAATTACAGTTATGCATTTTTGATACTTCTTCTCCCATTCCTGAGCTTCCTGGTTCTGGGACTTGCGGGTATGAAGATGAAAAAGCAGGTAGCAGCTATCATCGGTACCGTATTGATGGGCTGTGTGTTCGCTATGTGTATCTACACCGCATACGAATACTTCTTTGCCGTTGGTCGTGATGCCTCCACAGGCTTGTACCCAACTGTTACCGTATTTAATTTTACTTGGTTGAAGTTTACCGAGTTGCTGACCTTCAACATTGGTTTCCGCCTGAGCCCAATCTCCGTGTTGATGCTCATCGTGATCACCACCGTCAGCTTCATGGTCCACATCTACTCATTCGGCTATATGGCCGAGCGTGACGAGAACTACAAGGTAGAGGGATATGAGAAGGGTATGCAGCGTTTCTACGCTTACTTGAGCCTCTTCACCATGTCTATGTTGGGCTTGGTGGTAGCCACCAACATCTTCCAGATGTACTTGTTCTGGGAGTTGGTAGGTGTCTGCTCTTACTTGCTCATCGGTTTCTACTATCCAAAGCACGCTGCGGTACATGCCAGCAAGAAGGCGTTCATCGTGACTCGTTTCGCCGACCTCTTCTTCTTGATTGGTATTCTCTTCTATAGCTTCTATGTAGGTACCTTCAACTACGACTTGAATGCGCAGCCTGAGCTGAACGGCGCCTTGGCTGGTGCAGCATGGGTGATGCCAACCGCATTGTTCCTCATGTTCATCGGTGGTGCCGGTAAGAGTGCGATGTTCCCATTGCACATTTGGTTGCCAGATGCCATGGAGGGTCCAACTCCTGTATCTGCGTTGATTCACGCCGCTACCATGGTCGTTGCCGGTGTTTATCAGGTGGCTAGCCTCTTCCCAATCTGGGTACACTATGCACCTAACACCCTTCACTACGTGGCTTACATCGCAGCCTTCACTGCCTTCTATGCAGCAGCCGTTGCATGTTGCCAGCGCGACATCAAGCGTGGTTTGGCATTCTCTACCATCTCTCAGATTGCCTACATGCTCGTAGCCCTCGGCGTTTGCTTCGCCGTGGATAACCACGAGGGTGGCTTGGGTTATATGGCAGGTATCTTCCATTTGTTCACCCACGCTATGTTCAAGGCTTTGTTGTTCCTCTGCTCTGGTGCCATCATCGTCATCATCGGCAGCAACTTCAAGGACTACATGGGCGGTCTTCACAAGTACATGCCTATCACTAACATTTGCTTCTTGATCGGTTGTTTGGCGATTGCAGGTATTCCTCCATTCGCAGGCTTCTGGTCTAAGGATGAGATTATCTCAGCTTGCTTCCAGTTCTCACCATTCATGGGTTGGTTCATGACAGTGGTTGCTGGTATGACAGCCTTCTATATGTTCCGTCTCTACTACGTAATCTTCTGGGGACAGAGCTACTACGAGCTCGATCCTGAGCATCGTCGCAAGCCGCAGGAGGTTCCATTCGTGATGTGGGGTCCATTGGTATTCCTCGCAGCCATCTCTGTAGTATGCGGTTTGATTCCATTCGGACACTTCGTATCTGCCACAGGTCAGAGCTACGACATCCACATCGACATGAGCGTGGCTACAACTTCTGTTATCGTGGCTCTCATCGGTATCGGCCTCGCTACCTACATGTACGCTCCTAAGAAGACTCCTCTTGCCGACGCTTTGGCTAAGAAGATGCCTAAGTTGCACAAGGCAGCCTTGAATCGTTTCTACATCGACGACGCTTGGCAGTTCTTCACCCACAAGATTGTCTTCGGATGCTTCTCTAAGCCAATTGCTTGGTTCGACCGTCGCGTCATCGATGGCACCTTCAACTTCATGGCTTGGGGCACACAGGAGGCAGGCGAGACTATCCGTCCATGGCAGAGCGGCGACGTACGCAGCTATGCTATCTGGTTCCTCACAGGTACCGTGGCATTGACCCTCGTGTTGCTCGCTGTTCTTTAATCAAAGTCTCACAATTAAGTAAATAGAAAAGAAATGAATTTAAGTTTATTCGTCATAGTACCACTCCTGATGCTGCTCGGTCTCTGGTTGAGCCGCAACGACAAGCAGGTGCGTGGTGTGATGGTAGTTGGTGCCACCGCCTTGGTAGCCCTCTCCGTCTATTTGGTGTTTGCATTTCTCGACGCTCGTGAGACAATGCCAGCAGCCCAATATCCTATGCTCTTCACCTACAAGGTAGCTTGGTTTGCACCGCTGCACATCAACTACTCCCTCGGTGTGGATGGTATCTCTGTAGTGATGTTGCTCTTGACTTCCATCATCGTCTTTACTGGTACATTCGCCTCTTGGCAGATGGAGCCTATGAAGAAGGAGTACTTCCTCTGGTTCACCCTCTTGAGCATCGGTGTATATGGCTTCTTCATCTCAGTGGATATGTTCACCATGTTCATGTTCTACGAGGTAGCCCTCATCCCTATGTACCTCTTGATTGGTGTGTGGGGTAGTGGTGCGAAGGAGTACTCAGCCATGAAGCTTACCTTGATGTTGATGGGTGGTTCCGCCCTCTTGATCATCGGTATCTTGGGTATCTACTTCTACAGTGGCGCCCAGACCTTCGAGATTCTCGACATCGCTCACCATACAGGTGGCGCTCACGCCATCCCAGAGAGCGTACAGAACGTGTTCTTCCCATTGCTCTTCATAGGTTTCGGTATCCTTGGAGCTTTGTTCCCATTCCA
>DBLF01000056.1:8169-9893 GCA_002297965.1 Candidatus Segatella papionis | reverse complement strand
GGTGTATTGATGAAGCTCGGTGGTTACGGTTGCTTCCGTATCGCCATGTTCCTCTTGCCAGCCGCTACCCACGGATTCTGGATCAAGGTGTTCTTGGTATTGACCACCATCTCTATCGTATATGGTGCTTTGTCAGCTTGTGTACAGACCGACTTGAAGTACATCAACGCTTACTCATCAGTTTCTCACTGTGGTATGGTGCTCTTCGCTCTCTGTATGATGACCCAGACAGCAGCTACAGGTGCTATCCTCCAGATGTTGTCTCACGGTTTGATGACCGCCCTCTTCTTCGCCGTTATCGGTATGATCTATCACCAGGCTGGTACTCGTGATGTACGCTACTTGGGTGGATTGATGAAGATTATCCCATTCCTCTCAGTAGGTTATGCAGTGGCAGGTCTCGCCAACCTCGGTTTGCCAGGTTTCTCAGGTTTCGTAGCCGAGATGACCATCTTCGTAGGTTCCTTCCAGAACGCTGATATGTTCCACCGTGTATGTACCATCATCGCATGTACCTCAATCGTTATCACTGCGGTTTACATCTTGCGTTGTGTAGGTAAGATCTTGTATCAGAAGGTTCCAAATCCAAAGTTGGAGCAGCTTCACGATGCTACATGGGACGAGCGTATCGCCGTAGCAGGCTTGATCTTCTGTGTTGCTGGTCTCGGTATGTTCCCACTCTGGGCAGAGGACATCATCATGGATGCCGTAGGTCCTATCTTTAGTGTAATTAATATGTAATAAATATCAGAAGAAATGGATTACAGTCAATTTTTAAATATGATTCCAGAGGCTACCTTGATGGCAGTCCTGCTTATCACTTTCATAGCTGACTTCTGCAGCTCCAAGAGTGCAGACCGTAAGTGGTTCAATCCTCTGGTATGCCTCTTGATGGTGGCTCACATCGTCATCAACATTTTCCCTACCGCACAGGCAGAGGCTTTCGGCGGCATGTACACCACGGGTCCTGCCATCGGTGTCATCAAGACCGTCTTGGCGCTCGGTACCCTCATCGTCCTCGTTCAGGCGAAGGAGTGGTTGAGCCGCAAGGACACCGCCTTCAAGGAGGGTGAGTTCTATCTGCTCACCATCTCTACTTTGTTCGGTATGAACATGATGGTTAGTGCCAACCACTTCCTCTTGTTCTTCTTGGGATTGGAGATGGCTTCCGTGCCAATGGCTTGCCTCGTGGCATTCGATAAGTATCGCCATCACTCAGCAGAGGCTGGTGCCAAGTTCATCCTTACCGCTACATTCTCTAGTGGCGTGATGATTTATGGTATCTCTTTGCTCTATGCCGCTTGTGGTACCTTGTACTTCGGCGACGTGGCTAAGGTGATTACAGCTTCTCCATTGACCATCGCTGGTATGGTGTTCTTCTTCAGTGGCTTGGGCTTCAAGATTTCCTTGGTTCCATTCCACTTCTGGACAGCCGATTCTTACCAGGGTGCTCCTACCACTGTCACAGGTTATCTCTCAGTGGTATCTAAGGGCGCTGCCGCATTCACCCTCTGCGCTATCTTGATGAAGGTGTTTGCCCCAATGGTAGAGTACTGGACCATCCTCCTTTACATCGTCATCGTGCTTTCCATCACCATCGCCAACCTTTTCGCCATCCGTCAGAGCGACTTGAAGCGTTTCATGGCATTCTCTTCTATCTCTCAGGCAGGATACATCATGTTGGCAGTGGTTGGTAACTCTGCGATGAGCGTGACCGCCCTGAC
>DBLF01000056.1:0-7984 GCA_002297965.1 Candidatus Segatella papionis | reverse complement strand
TGATGACCTTGGCGTTGTTCTCCCTGGGTGGTATTCCTCCATTCGCAGGTATGTTCTCTAAGTTCTTCGTGTTCATGGCTGCCGTAGGTACACACGACATCCACACCACACTCGGCGCTTGGGCATACGGCGTGGTATTCATCGCCTTGGTCAACACGGTTATCAGCTTGTACTACTACTTGCTCATTGTGAAGGCTATGTTCATCAAGCACAACGACAACCCATTGCCAACCTTCCAGAGCGCTTGCTCCACCAAGTTGGCTTTGGCTATCTGCACCGTAGGCATCGTAGCATTCGGTGTTTGCTCATTCGTCTTCGACTGGATTTCAGTTGCAGCGAATGCCTAAGCATTCTCTTGGTTTCGGCGGATTTGCAATCCGCCGCATCCTATGGCAAGAATGAAAAAGGGGATTTGTAATCCCCAACTCCATAAAAATCCCAGCAATCTTGATGATTGTTGGGATTTTTTTTTGTATTGTCCTCGATTTGCTGTACCTTTGCACCCGAATTGAGCATAAAGCGTCAAATTAAACATTACATAATAAACATTAAACATTAAATAATATCAATGGATAAGTTACCAATGAATGACGTGCCGATGCTGGTAAGTGCCATCAACTTCCTGCTTCGTGACCACGAGTTTGAGACATTAGACGAGATTTGCTACCACTTCAATGTAGATAGAAAAGAGTTGGAGGAAAAAATGGCCTCTCAGGGTTTTGAGTGGTCGGAAGAACAGAAAAAGTTCTGGTAGTCTGGTAAAAAGTAAATGATAGTTTTTAAATAATCAAGAAAATATGGCAGCTCGACCCATGTGGAAGTCGATACAAGACTATGTGATGATAGCCATCGGAATGATTTCCTACGCTATCGGTTGGAATGTGTTCCTCTTGCCTACGAATGTCACGGCAAGTGGACTCCCTGGTATCTCCAGTATTATCTATTGGGCTACAGGATGCCCAGTGCAGGTACCTTATTTTATCGTGAACGCCTGTTTGCTCCTGGCGGCATTGAAGATTCTTGGACCTAAGTTCTGTGTCAAGACCGTTTATGCCGTTGTCGTGGTAACGGCACTCACTTCTTTCTTCTCATCGAAGATTGGAGACATTCATCTCCTCCAGGACCAGCCTCTGTGGGCGGCATTCCTGGGAGCCGTGTTCTGCGGATGCGGCATCGGACTGGGATTCTCTGTGGGTGGAAGTACGGGCGGAACAGATATTGTCGCCGCCATCGTCAATAAGTATCGTGACATCTCCCTCGGACGAGTCATCATGATATGCGACATCTTTATCATCTCCTCCAGTTACCTGGTGGTTCACGATTGGGAGAAGGTGCTCTATGGCTACGTGGTGCTCTGCGTGCAGGCGTTCTGCATCGACCAGGTGGTCAACAGCCGTCGCCGAAGCGTACAGTTCTTCATCATCTCGAAGAAGTATGAGGAGATAGGCAAGCGCATCAATACTGATGCCGATAGGGGAGTGACGGTGGTGAATGCCTCCGGCTTCTATTCCGGTCAGGACGTGAAGATGCTTTTCGTGCTAGCCAAGCAGCGCCAGGCACCAGCTATCTTCCGCATGATAGGTGAGATAGACCCACACGCCTTCGTCAGCCAGAGTGCCGTGATAGGAGTGTATGGCGAGGGATTCGACAAAATCAAATACAAAGCTAAAAAAGAGCACGGAATTTGATGCTCTTCATCAATTCGTATTTTTTGATAGAGTTTTGATAAAAAAAGAGGATGTGACTTTTGCCACATCCTCTTTTTTCTTTAGTAATCCATTCTGAGAAATCAGAGATGGAAATCAATCTCTTTGAGCCACTTCTTCGTATCGAAGCAAGGACAATCCTTCTTCACACCCGGCAAGTCGCGATGTCCCAGAATCAAGGCATCTGGATAATCCAGAACCAGGGAATAGAGTAGCTCCTCCATCGTAATCTTCTGAGCCTCGGTGCGCGTGTCGGCAGGGCGACCGTTCTTGTCGAGACCGCCCTCATAGCAGATGCCGATGCTGTGGGCGTTGTAGTGGCGGGCGTGTGCCCCCACCTTCTCCTCAGAGCGGCAAGGGAAGAGCGTGCCATCCTTGGTGATGTAATAGTGATACCCAATCTCGGAGAAGCCACGAGCTTTGTGGCAAGCCTCCAAGTCCTCTACGGTGAAATTCTGGTTCACACGAGTGGCGCTGCAATGCAGCACAATCAAATCAATTCTTCTGTTTACTTTCATTTTTTTTAGTGTTTAATGTTTAGTTAGTCTTTGCCCACCTCCCTCCCAACTTCTAAATTCAGCCTTCAGTCTTTTGCCTTCGGTCTTCTAACTTCAGCCTTCTGTCTTCAGCCTTCAGTCTTCTAACTTTTACAACTCTGTACGCAGAAGGCGCTAGCTATGGCGGTGAGTACCGTGATGAGCATGTTGATGAGTTTCTTAATTGTCTCTTTCTTCATTTTCTCTTACCTCCTTTCTGAATTAGAGCACGGTATCGCCTTCGCTAGAGGAAGAGCCGCTTCCTTCGCCACCGTCGCCAGTGCTAGAACCTCCTGTGCCAGACCCTCCAGCATCTGAGCCACCCGAACCGGAGCCACCGCCCGAAGGAGTGCCAGAGCCCGTACCAGATGTACCGCTAGTGAGCGAAACCCTCTTGATGTTGGCATCCAGCTTGAGGTTGGCCGAGAGCAAGTCGCCAGTGGCACGAGCACGAAGCTTCACGCCCTCTATGTTCTTGGCTACCGACCACTCCTCCTCGCTTTTGGCACCCTTCTTGTTCTTGATGCCGATGCTGAAGATGGCGAGGTTGTCGATCTTCACGGCGATGCCCTGGAGGTTGAGTTCTCGGATGCAGCTCACGGCATCGGTGAGCATACCCTTGATGGCACCGGCGGAGAAAGGCGTGTTGTGAGACGCCATGTGCTCAGACAACTTGTCGATGTCGTAAGTCTCGTTAACCACTGGGTAAGCGTAGTACAAGCCATACGCTCCCGTCATCTTCTCGTTCTTGTTTTGTTTTACTACTACCTGAATCATAAGTTTTTTAATGTTTAATTGTTAGTGTTACTTTTTAGTGTTTAATTGTTAATGTTTAATAGTTAGTGTAACGTTGTTAATTTAGTTTTAGCAATCATTCAGGGAGAATCTGCGAAATCCAGACCGAACAGGTCTTCATCTGCGCACTTAAGATCTGCAGCTTTTGAGTCCGGAGAAAATCTGCGTAATCTGCGAAATCTGCGAGAGCAACTCCCTTCTGAATTACACTGCAAAGGTACGGCTTTTTTCCGACTCATTCTGAAGATAAGCGAAGATGCCGAAAAAAGAAAGAAAAAAAACAAAAAAACTGTGAGAATCCGTGAATTGCAAATCGACGGCCGAAGGGAAAGTCAAATCTGTGGGAGAATACTACGGATCCCCTAGGTAGTCGAATATCATCTCCACCTCCTTAGGCGTAAACACCTTATTGCCATTCCTATACCCATTCTCTCTCAGCAGTTCCAAGAGAGGTTTGCATCTCTTAATCCAAACCATGAGGTGCTTTTCGGCACTCTCAGGTTTAGAATTAGGGAAGTATAATCGGGCCACAGCCCGTTTACTATTTTGATGTCTTATCATAACGACCCAATGATTGTATGAATTCAAAAAACTAAATGACTAAGCCGGAACTCTCAGTGACTAAGATAAAATTCCCAGTGACTTAGATTAAATCTCTCTTGTCGTAGTTGTTATACTGCGCCACCTCCGGACCGCTCTTTTCCTTCACCATCCAGCTGTTGCCCGTACGGCGATGCACACTCTTGAAGCCCAGTCTCGCCATCACGCTGCCGATGCTCTGGTTCGACATATTCTGTCTGAGCACAGGGTTCGTGGCAATCTTGTCGAGAATCTCGGCATTGCTCAACAGCTTGATAAACTCCTCGCCGGTCTGCTCATCCGGAATCTCGAAGTACTTCAGCACTTGCTCCTCGGCATAGTTAGCCACCATGAAGAGGCGATTGTGGATTCTCATCTTGCGGATGTCCTCCAGCGTAGGCCAATACACCCAACCGTCCTCTCGCTTGTTGCCCTTGCTCACGCTCTGTCCCAATGCCACAGCCTGGGCATAGATGCCCTCATGGTTGATAGGCACCTCTCTCGGACTGACAATCTTCGTGACGAGCCAAGGCGAGAAACGGCGGTTCTCCACATCGGTGATGATGTGCTGCTCGTTGCTCGTGCCACATTGCGAACAGCGGTGCTCCAGCTCCGAGCGATACTTGTCGTAAGGGCGGCGGATGGAGAAGGTGAGCTTGGTCATGTTGCTCTTGAAGGCACTCAGGTTTCTGCCGTAGGTGGCCTCAAACTCATCCAGGTTGGCCAGAGCCTTGCACGCCAAAGCCTCCATGGAGTCCTTGTCTAGATAGTTGCTGGTGCTGTCGTTGATGTAGTAGTCCATCAGGCAGGGAGGCAGGATGCCGCCCAGCAGGGTGGTCTTGCTGATGCCGCCCTTGCCGATGAGCACCAGCATCGTCTGGTTGACCACCGACGGAGTGACCCATGCCACCACCATCGAGACAAACCACTTCTTGAAGTACTCCTCAAACTCCTTCTGGGTGTGGTAATATTCAGGACGCTCCTCCACGAACACTCGGTCGGCTAGCTCCTTGATGTAGTCGGTCTTCCCATTCCATTTCGGCAGACTGCGCAGATATTCCTCGAAGGGATTGTAACGTGTGCTGTAGTCGCTCTCGATGATGTCGCCCAACTTCTGGACGCTGGTGTGGATGCCCAGCAAGTCCATCTCCATCCAGATGGAGTGCAGGATGTCGTCGTTCACGTCCATTCGCTTCAGATACTTGGCATCCTTCACGATGCGGCTCATCACCTGGTACTTGCCCGTCACCTCGTTGTGGAAGAACTCGTAGTGCAAGTCCAACCACTGGCGGATGAGACGGATGGAAGCCTGGGCAGGGTACGACTCGCCACGGCGATAGAAATGCCACTTGCCCGCCAAGTCGGAATGCTTCTTGTACACCGACTTCACCACGCCGGCTGTATTCGGATACTGCTGAGAGAACTCGGTGAGGGCATACTGCAACGCCTTCTCCTCGTCGATGCCATATTTCAGACAGCAGTAGGCGAAGCTAGTGACATACTCGTTGTGATGGTGCTCCTCGAAGGTGTTGCCCCACGACTCCACAATCATTCGGATGTGTGGCGCAGCCTCCTCGATGGTAGGAGCGTTGGCGCCGCTTGCCGCCACCTTGGTGCCCGTCGCCTTCTTGGGGCGACCGCCCTTGTTCTTCGTCTTCTTGCGCTCCAGCTTGATGCGGTTTTGCGCCTCCTTCAGGTCGGTGAGGCTGAGCTTCATCGGCACGGCATCCCAGTTGAAGTAAGCCCCAGGGTCATGAGCCAGTCCGCAGAGACGGCCGATGTCGGTGGCTTGCTGGTCTGCCTCCCAGCCCAGCAGGGTGTTGAAGAAGTTTATCGCCTTGCGAATCACCACGTTGAAGAGCTCCACCACGGTGAGGTCGCAGTTCTCGCCACGGTCGTAGCTCAGGAGGATGCGGAATCCCTTGCCGCTGATGGTGTGATACACGGCGAGGGGATAGGCCGACTGGCTAGCCATCTGGAAGAGCTGCTCCACCATCTGCTCGGAGGCATCGTGCATGTCGTAGTCCAGGGCTATCAACTTGGTCTCTCCCTTCACGTCGTCCAGGCTTCTGCCGTGGCCATTATACTGCAGCGAGGCAGAGATGGCAGGGCAGAGCACCTTGATCTCGTCGGCGTAAGCCTTGCTGATGGCCATTCGCTTGCGATAGGTCATCGTGAGACTTGCCACATGGGGGTCTCGGGTGATGAGACGCTCCAGTTCTTCAAAATTTGGGAGAGGCATGCTCTCCACGCTCTTGAGTGATGCGAATTCCGAAGGCATCACGGTTTCTTGTACAGTTACTTTCATGTTCTTGTTAAGATGCTTGTTGTTTGTTTATTGTTTGATAATTGCTTGATGGTTGTTTTCAAAAATCTCTCTTGATGCTTCTTTCTTCCACTTTTTGGGCTTCCGAAAGTGTGAAACTTGGGCTGTGACGTGAAGGCTTGGCTTAAAAAACTATATTTAGAAAACCTAAAAACCTATATTTAAAACCCTGATTTTCATTTCCTTTACCTTTTTAACACGCTGTTATACAAAAGTTAGAAATACAAGGGTTCACATCACACCTCTTTTTCGTGGTCGCCATCGTCTCGATTTCGGTGGCAAATTTAGTAAAAATCCACAAGGTTCACAATACCTTCACCCCAAAGATTAGGGGGATGATGCCCAAAATATTACGAAACGTTTAAGGATATTTGCAGTTGTTAACACCCAACCCCTAAACAAAATCGTATAGAAAGGGAAATATGGATGCCTCGGCGTTAAAAAAGATTAAGTATTCTATAAAACTTGCCAGTTTCGCAAAAAAAAGTATTAACTTTGCAACGTGAGAACAATTCTCTATAGCAGGGAATAGGGAAGACTTGTTAGAAATCTTTACTTTTCTGAGAAGCGAAGGAAACAAGCCTTTATTTAGCGTAAACGTTTGAAAACTAAATACTTAACTTTGTATTTAGGAGCTAAAGGAACACCCTTTTCTCTCGTATCACTTCTGATTTTCATACGATTTAGTTGTAAAAAATGACATCCAATAAGCAGGAATCTCCAAGATTTTGGTATGCGATGGGTGCACCTTACGGCAGGGAGACGAAGGTGGTGGGCTATCTCAAGGCAAAGGAGGCGGCTGCCCAGACATTCATCCCTCTGGAGAGGGTGGAGCGCATCGTGGGAGTGAACATCCAAAAACGTCTGGTGAGCTATCGTCCCGCCGTGCGCAACCTCTTCTTCGTGAATGCCACCGAGGAGAATATGCGCAGCATCAAGCAGAAATACAACTCGCTCTTGCAGTTCAAGGTGAAGCCCACCGAGAATGGCTTTACTCCTATCATCGTGCCCGACAGGCAGATGGAGAACTTCATGTTTCTCTACGACAACGTGGATGAGGACAAGCGAGAGATTTTCTCAGCCGACGAGATAGACCTTCGCCCCAACGCCAAGGTGATGATCAAGGACGGCATCTTCGCCGGCAGAGTGGGCTATTTCCAGCAGGTGAAAAGTAAGCTAACTAAAAAGGGGGGGGAAAGAGAAACGTTTCGTGGTGAAGCTGGACGGACTCCTGGCTTGTGCCGCCGTTATCGCTGAATGCCAGTATGTTAGCTGGAAGGAAGAAGACAACAATCAGAAATGATTTGAAATAAGATAAGAACAACGAACAATAGTAAAGTAAAAATTTAAATAACTTTTTTTAAAAAAAATATGGAATTCAAAAAAAGAAAGCTGCTTGTCAGCATCATGCCAACGGCATCTCTTATGTGATGTCCGAAGTACACAAGAGTTATCATGAGAGCATCCCTGGGATTCCTCCCCTCACCGATGCCAAGCTCCAGAACGAGTATGGCATCAACAAAACGGCCTGTAGTAATATTGCCAATGGCAAGAGCATGAACTTCCTCAACGAGATGAACTTCGTGCGTATTTCACTCTTCCGATATCCTACGGTACCCGAGCGTTTCCGTCAGTATCTCCATCTGATGGATGCCCAGCGCAACCAGGATCTGAAGACATACGGTCCTGAAGGCTCGCCTTTCCCCAAGAGTCTCATGGAGGTGTTTGAGGAAGAGGCGTTAAAGAGAGCATACCACATCGCCAAATATAAGAGTTTGGAGGAAATCGAGGAGGAGCTGATCAAGAAAGGTCTGCTGAAATGAATTCTATCATTGTAAATATCAGATAAGAAAAAATAATCATTAAATATATGAATAAGCTTTTGTTGTCGGGAGTGCTAGGATTGGCACTCCTCAGTGTCACATCCTGCGGCGTGCCGAAGGATGTGGCATATTTCCAGGATTTCAACCAGAATCCTGATACTGTGCTCACCCTGCAGAGCAAGGTGATTACCCTGAAACCATCGGATAAGCTTTACATCG
>DBLF01000005.1:26287-32520 GCA_002297965.1 Candidatus Segatella papionis | reverse complement strand
CCTCTAAACATTTGGAGGTTGCGAAGAAAAGTCGTATATTTGCGCATTGATTCTTAAATTGGAAGATATGGCAGAAGAATATGAACAAAACAAGCTCAGCCTAGAAAGTTTCCTAGGCTATCCATCGCTGTTGCGGCAAATCAAGCATCGCGTATCATTTGCCCAACAAAAGGCGATGTATGCAGCCAACGAAGAGTTGCTACGTATGAATTGGGACATCGGCGAGATGCTCACCAAAAGCCAAGAGGCTGATGGTTGGGGCAAGAAGACTCTACAACGCTTAGCTGTAGATCTCAAGAATGAGTACCCTGAAAGAAAAGGATTCTCGGTTAGAAACATGCAGTGTATGATGCAGTTCTACAATGAGTACAACAAGGAGTTAACAATGGTAAAAGTTGGAAATTTTTCAATTGCGCAACCAACGGTTGCGCAATTGGGAAATCATGCAAATACATTACCCATCAAACACTTAAATTGGACTCATAACATAATCTTGCTCCAAAGAGTAAAAGACCTCAAAGCACGCTATTGGTATATGGTACAGTGTATAACAGGACATTGGAGTAAAGATTATTTAGCAGAGGTCATCAAGCTCGATTATTATGGCAAGCATGGTGCACTCGCCAACAATTTTGACACAACGCTCCCGGCAACAGAAGCCCTAGAAGTGAAGTCTTTGCTGAAAGACCCTTACATCTTCGATATGCTCACTTTCACTGACCAATACGATGAGAGAGACATCGAAATCGGACTCATCAAACATATCGAAAAGTTCTTGGTCGAAATGGGAGCAGGCTTTGCCTTCATGGGACGTCAATATCACATTGAGGTTTCTGGAGACGACTACTACATTGACATGCTGATGTATAATACCTTTATGCACAGATATTTAGTTATAGAATTGAAAGCAACAGACTTCATGCCCGAATACATCGGCAAGCTCAACTTCTATTGCTCTGCCATAGATGACACACTTTGCAGAGAAGGCGACAACAAGACTATAGGGCTGCTTCTCTGCAAGACCAAAGACAGAATAAAAGCTGAATATGCGCTTCGTGACATACAGAAACCGATTGGTGTATCCGACTATGAATTAGGTCAAGCATTGCCAAAGGATTTCCGCAGCAGTCTTCCTTCCATCGAAGAAATCGAAAGAAGACTCAACGATTGGAACCAAAAATAATATTCAATAGGCGACTCTCCTCATACGAGAGTCGCCTAGTTTCTTTCCTCATCCCCCAATATTTTCCATTAATCTCTTGGAGGTTACGAAGAAAAGTCGTATCTTTGCCCCCAGAATCTCTTTAAACTTGAAGATTATGGGACATCAAGAAGATATTGTAAAAACAGAAAGCAAGATCATCGTTATCAGGGATACACAAGTTATCCTTGACAGAGACGTTGCGGAGTTGTATGGAGTTGAGACTAGGGAAATCAACCAAGCACTTAGAAACAACCCGAAAAAGTTTCCTCCTGGTTATGTTATTGAGCTGAATAGCAGTGAGAAAGATGAACTGGTCAAAAATTTTGATCGGTTCAACACACTCAAACATTCCACTGCAATGCCGCATGCCTTTACTGAGCAAGGTCTCTATATGCTTGCCACTATTCTGAAAGGCGACTTAGCCATCAGCACCACCATTGCCATCATCGATACTTTCACTAAGCTTCGCAAACTGGCAAGAGCTATCGACAAGGTAAACGAGGATGCCAAGGAGCATGGCATTTACCCTGACAAGAATACTGAGGGCAAGATACAAGCTGCCATGAACGAGGTGTTCGCCGACAACCTGCCACTGAAAATGCGCAAGCTTACCTTCGGTGTAAACCTGGGAATCCTCAAATTCTCATTGGAAACAACAAGAGAAACTAAAGAATAATGAAACTAGGCGACTCTCCTCATCAGAGAGCCGCCTATTTTCTTTTTAAAAAATCATTTTCCTTTCACACTATTTAGAAAGCACTATATATCAGACGATTACGTGTGAAAGAAAAAATACCCATAATCTGCTGACAAGAAGGAAATACCCATAGCTGAGGGAAAACATACTTTGAGAAGAAACTGCTAGTTTTTCAAGGTGATATAGATAGAAATTCACGGACAAAAATAGTGCTTTCCACATCGGTTGACTATAGTCAGCCATACGAATGACTAGGCTCATCTATATAACTGACTATAGTCAGCCATTTGAATTACTATAGTCAGCCGACATTAAAAGAGCATTTCTTGTCCGCAAGAAGATATGATTTTATCCTTCAAAAGAAGCAATTTGATTCCTTTACTGAGCTTATCTTTCCTTCGGATAGCATCCTCTATCAATAAAGTAGCAAGAAAGACTAGAAACAAGAATTCTCCTTTCACACATAAGTCGATGAATATAAAGTCGTTATATTTTTTGTGAAAGGAGAAGAACAAACTAATCAAAATTTATAACCACCTAGAAAATTAAAAGTTTTCTCATGCTACCATAAAGGCATTTGAAAAATTTCCAGTAATCGCGCAGCCTTTGGCAGCGCAATTATCTTTCCCCACTAACCAGCCACTTCGCAAAGAAACGGTCATTTACTAGATAGCCATGCGGAGTCTTGCCCACAAGCTGCTTATCCACCAATGCCTTCAAGGCGGTCTTCACACTGCTCGTAGCAGGCAAATTATGTGTGCGAATAAACTGCTGGCTCAAGGGTGATGCAACGAGACGTTCCCTAGCGATAGCCAATAACAAGACCTGCTGGTTCTCCGTGAGCCAAGCACAATAGTTCTGATAAGACATAGCTTGCTCCTCTATCAACTCTTGCACCACATCATCCACCAAGTTCTTATCAATCGTTTCAGAACTATGCTCATAGATGCCGTGAAGTATCGCTTGCACATACCAAGTTACGCTATCCGACTGCTGACAAATATAAGAAAATGTATCAGCATCCACTTCTCGCCCCTGCGAAGACAACAAGTGGTTGGCAAACTCCAAATACTTCTTTTCGGCAATACAAGATAATGACATCACCAACGAACTTTGGAAAAAAGGACGGTTTGCCGAAAGGAACATTTCCTGCATCATGTGCTGCTGACTGCCCGAAAAAACAAAATAGACATTCGGCAAGAATTGAATGTAAGAGCGAATCAATGCCTCAACCCCTTCCTCGGGATAATTCAATATCTGCTGAAACTCGTCGATGGCAACATAGCATCGCTTATCCGACTGCTTCAGATACTCAAAAATTCGCTTGAGACTCTCCTTTCCTTCGTTTGGCTTTAAGTCCAAGGAGAATGTAGGAATCCCCGTCAATTCATCTATCGTCAAGGTAGGTCGCCAACTACTGAAAAATTCCTGCACTTTGCGCAAAGCCGATTGCGAAACTGTATCCAACTTTCCTATGATTTCCGAAGCCATCAGTTGAACCATCTGCTCTAGATTTTTCGTGGCGAATATGTCGAGATAAAAACATTTCACCTCTTCATATCTATCTTCCATCTGATGAAAGACATGATGTATCAACCCTGTCTTACCCATACGACGAGGAGCGACAAGGGTGACATTACGCTCATTATGAAGCGTGGAAATCATCTTCTCGGTCTCTTTCTCACGATCACAAAAGTACTCAGCACCTTTATAACCATATACCACAAAAGGATTATTCAGCTTTGCCATTTTAATTGTTCTATTTATTTTATAATAGCCATTGCGCTTTTTACGCAACGCAAATTACGCAATAAATTCCGAGACTACCAAATGTTTTCATTATTTTTAATAATATTCAGTCCAATTGTTTGGGATTTTCGCGGAAATATTGTACATTTGCAGACAAATTTAAATAAAACAATAAACCTAGAGAATATGAAACAAACTCTACTCATCGCCCTCCTGGGCATTTGCTCACTCGCAGCCTCAGCACAAAAATATGTAGGCGGCGACATCTCGCTGCTCCCAAAGTATGAGCAAGCTGGCGCACAATATTACGACAAGGACGGCAAAAGCATCGATGCTCCCCTCACCTTCTTCAAAGCACAAGGCATGAACGCCATGCGCCTTCGCCTCTTCGTAGATCCCAGCAAGAACACGGGAGAGGATAAAGACGAGAACGTGTGCCAAGACTTGGAATATGTAAAGAAGCTCGGCAAACGCATCAAGGACGCCGGATTCAAACTGATGCTCGACTTCCACTACAGCGACACTTGGGCAGACCCTGCCAAACAATGGACTCCTGCCACTTGGGCATCATTGTCGGATGCCGACTTGCAGCAAAAGCTCTACGACTACACCAAGGATGTACTCCAGCAGATGAAAGCTGCAGGAGCCGAACCCGATATGATTCAGACGGGCAACGAGATTAGCTATGGTATGCTTTGGGGAACGAGAGCCGCCACTGACGGCAAAGACATAAACCGATGCTGGCCTTCATCGCCAGATGCCAACTGGACTCGATTCACCAATTTTCTAAAGAACGCCATCAAAGCTTGTCGTGAGGAATGCCCAGAAGCTAAAGTCATCATCCATACCGAGCGCACTTCTGTAACACAGCAAACCGACAATAAGGATTATGCAGCCCTCAGCAACTTCTATCAAAAGATGAAGGAAGCCAGCATCGACTACGATATCATCGGACTGAGTTACTATCCTTATTTCCATGGTGCCATCTCAGAACTGGAAGGAGCCATCAATCTCCTGGAAAAAAACTACGCCGACAAGAAAATCATGGTGGTAGAATTCGGATACCCATACGCTTGGGAAGTAGGTGGAACTACTTATGATTATACATCTAAGTATAAATATTCCGATGCTGGGCAGAAAGCCATCACCGCAGATGTCATCTCGATGCTCAACAAGCACAAAAACGTGAACGGTCTCTTTTGGTGGTGGATGGAATACAACGCCAAGGGAACCAAACTCAGCGGATGGTACAACGCTCCGCTCTTCGACAGTAATACAGGAAAGGCGACATCAGCCCTCTACGAGCTGAAGAATTTCGTAGGCGAGGACACTGGCATCCATCCTATCGCTGCCAGCAATCAAACTAACAAAAATGACAGTTGGTACACATTAGATGGAAAGAAGATAGAGAAACCAGCCAAAGCGGGCATCTATATCAACAACCACAAAAAAATTGCTATCAACAAATAACATACAAGCAGTTACATCCTTACCCGATGTAACTGCTTTCTTTTCGATAACTACCTTCTTTTTACAAACTGCTTTCTTTTTAAAGAAATGCAAACGATTGCACAACTCATTTGCATGATTTAGGTCAATTCTACAACCATATATGGGATTTAATCGTAACTTTGCATCCTGAATAAACAATAACAATTTAGAAACAACTTAATCCTGAAATATGAAGAAGATTTACTTGACACTCGTTGCCCTCCTGGCAACTATGAATATGTTCGCACAAGGTTGGCCTGCCAACTACAGTGGCGTGATGCTGCAGGGATTCTACTGGGATTCTTTCCGCGACTCCAAATGGACCAATCTCGAAGCGCAGGCTCCGGAACTGGGACAATATTTCAATCTCGTCTGGATTCCACAAAGTGCCTCCTGTGGCGGAAAATCCATGGGATACGATGACCTCTACTGGTTTAGCAACTACGATAGTTCCTTCGGAAACGAGGCAGAACTACGCAGCCTCATCAAGACATTCAAGACCAACGGCATCGGAACCATCGCCGACGTGGTCATCAACCATCGCAAGACCTTGACTTCGTGGACCGACTTCCCTGTGGAGATCTACAAGGACAAGACCTACGAGATGAAATCCACCGACATCTGCTCGAACGACGATGGCGGAAAGACTAAGGAATGGGCAGACCAAAACGGTGTGAAACTGAGCAGCATACCCGACACTGGCGAAGACTGGGGCGGTATGCGAGACCTCGACCACTCCAGCGAGAACGTACAGACCATCGTGAAGGCTTACCTGGATATGCTCCTCAACGACTTCGGTTATTCGGGATTCCGTTACGACATGGTGAAAGGCTACAGCGGAAAATATACCGGTATTTACAACACAGCAAGCAAGCCAACATACTCTGTTGGAGAATATTGGGACGGCAACGTAAACGTGATCAAGAATTGGCTGAATGCTACCAAGGTGGATGAAAAGATTACAAGCGCTGCCTTCGACTTCCCTATCCGCTACGTGGTACGCGATGCCATCAAAAACGACTGGACCACAGTGAAGACCGACGGATTGGTCAACGACAAAGCCTACCAGCAGTATGCCGTAACCTTCGTGGA
>DBLF01000005.1:20483-26167 GCA_002297965.1 Candidatus Segatella papionis | reverse complement strand
AAGATGATGATCAATGCTCGTCAACTAGCAGGTATCACCAACACCAGCAACACCACATTCAATGCTTACCAAGGAAAGGGATACAACGGCATCATGACCACAAGCGACAAGACTTCGCTCATCGCCATCGTAGGCCCTAACGCCGAGAAGTTTGCAGCATCAGATACTTACACCGAGATTCTCAAAGGCTACCACTACCGTTACTTCATGCCTAAGAAAGCGAATTTAGCTTGGATAGATCTTCCTTCGGGCGACTACGAGGAAGCACAGAAGGCAAAGCTTATAGCCGTAAGCAACAATGCCGAAGCACAATTGGTATATACCACCGATGGCACAGAACCTACCGCAAAGAGCAAGAAGGCGAAGAGCGGCGAAGAGATAGAGATTCCTTTCGGCGAGACCACGCTGAAAGTAGGTTTGTTGGTAAATGGTGCAGTGAGCGGAATCCTTACCCGCACTTACAAAGTGACAGAGCCTGCGGCTTTCGAACCTTATAAAATAACGGTATATGCCAACGCAGACAACGTAGCAGAGTTCGACAACAGCTACCTCAACTTCTGGGCATGGTGCGAGTCTCCTAGCGAGAACTTGACCACCAAGGGAGCATGGCCTGGCGACAAGATGACTCAATGCAAGGAAATCAATGGTAAGAAGTGGTACTACCAGACTTATGACATCAAGAGCAAGGACTATGCAGTATCATTCGTATTCAGCACAGGCAACGGCTCTCCTCAGACCGTGGATTACGTGGATGTAACCAAAGACACTTACCTGGAGATTCAGAACGAGAAAGATGGCGCAGGTCACTACAAGATAAAGAATGTGACAGCCGACATGCCTTCCACAGGCATCGCCAACAGCTCTATCGTCGAGAAGCCAACCAGCAGCAACGACAACGCATGGTACACCCTCAGCGGTATGAAGATGATGCAGAAGCCTAGCCAAGCTGGCATCTACATCCACCAAGGCAAAAAGATGGTTATCAAATAGAAACGAAATAAAATAGAATAGAACGCACAAAAGCCTTTCCGTCGTAGCGGAAAGGCTTTTGGCGTTATGTAATCTTTGTATTTTTTACTTTCTTACCTTTTATCTCTGTTTGCCTTTTATCTTTGTCTTTGGTCGGCACCCCACATCAGTTTCTCTCTCAAAGTCGAGAAATATCGCTGGTTGCGCTGTTTCACAATCTTGATGGTATGCGGAGCCTTTCGGATGACAAGGCGAGTCTGCTCCGTCATACGCTCACTTCTACCGTCGATGGCGACGAGATAGTTATGACTGCGACTCTCCACATCTAGAGTAATCTCTGCCGTATCATTGATAACGATGGGGCGAATGTTCAAGCTATGGGGCGCTACCGGCGTGAGACACAGACTGCCACTTTGAGGAATAATGATAGGTCCGCCATTCGACAGATTGTAAGCCGTAGAGCCTGTAGGCGTGGTGACGATGAGACCATCAGCCTGATAAGTAACTAGAAACTCTCCATCCACCTGCGTGCGGATAGAAATCATCGAGGCATCATCACGCTTCAACACGGCGATGTCGTTCAAGGCGAAAGGATAACCTGCCAAGATGCCGCCCTCGGCCTGCACCTGTATCACGGCGTGGTCCTCGATTCGGCATTCCCCCGCATAAAGACTGTCAAGTGCCGTCTCTATCTCGCTAGGAAGCACGTCGGCGAGGAAACCCAACCTGCCCATGTTCACCCCAATAATTGGGGTGCCTTTCGCCCCTACTCGGTTGGCAGCCTTTAGGAAGGTTCCGTCTCCTCCCATGGAGATAACGTAATCCACATCGAAGTTATAGTCTTCGAATACCCCTGCGGCCTTCACCTCCAGATGTTCCACCTTGGTGAGGAAATCATAAAAGAGGCTTTCGATATAGACCTCAGCCCCCTTTTTCTCTAGATAAGAGAGAATGCTCATGATGGAAGCACTCTTCTTGGCTTGGTATTCATTGCCAAATATAGCGAATTTTAAATGTTGTTGTGCCATTTATTTTGTTATTTCAATTATTATTCTTACTTTTGCAAATGAAGAAAGATAATTCTTCTGATAACTCTTCCTTCACGAATGCAAAAATACGAATATTAATCGAATTATACGACAAAAAACAAATAAATTATGGCAAAAGTATATGAATTTCTTGCCAATGGCTTCGAGGAAATCGAAGGCTTGGCTCCAGTTGACATCCTCCGTAGAGGTGGTGTGGATATCAAGACCGTGAGCATCACGGGCAGCGAATGGGTAGAGACCTCCCACGGAATCACCGTTAAGGCAGACCTCAAATTTGAGGACATCCAGAGCTTCGAGGATGTAGATATGCTCTTGCTCCCAGGCGGTCTGCCAGGCAGCACCAATCTCAATGAGCACGAGGGTGTGCGCCAAGCTCTCATTGCCCAGCACAAGGCGGGCAAGCGTGTGGGTGCCATCTGCGCAGCCCCTATGGTATTGGCTAGCACAGGCATCTTGGAAGGCAAGAAGGCGACTTGCTCCCCTGGCTTCGAGCGTTACTTCGGTGCCAACACCGAATACACGGGCGAGCTTTTCCAGGAGGATGGCAACGTGATTACAGGCGAAGGTCCTGCCGCAACCCTCCCTTACGCCTACAAGATATTGAGCTACTTCGTGGGCGACGAGAAGGTAGCACAGCTCCAGAAAGGTATGCAATACGCTCACCTGATACAACATTAATTATATTTGGGAGTTAAGGAGTTAAAGGGAGTTAAGGAGTTAAGACAACACTCATTTACCCCCTACACTCCCCGACTAGACTTACACATTTGTCTTAACTCCTTTAACTCCTTAACTTCTTTTACTCCTAAATTATATATGGATTACGTAATCATAGTAGCTGGAGGCAAGGGCCTCCGTATGGGAAGCGAGATTCCCAAGCAATTCTTGCCAGTGGCTGGCAAGCCTATCTTGATGCGCACCATCGAGCGTTTTCACGAATACGACCCAGAGTTGAACATCATCTTGGTTTTGCCCGAGAGCCAACAGGAATACTGGCACCAGCTCTGCAAGGAGCATCACTTCGACATCAAGCACCAGATAGCCAATGGTGGCGATACCCGTTTCCAATCCTCCAAGAATGGATTGGCACTCATCCCCGACGATGAAGACGGCGTGGTGGGCATTCACGATGGCGTTCGCCCATTCGTAAGTACCGAGGTCATAGGCGAATGCTACGAGACGGCTCGCGAGGAATACGCAGCCATCCCGGTATATGCCGTGACCGACACCCTGCGCTACATCGACCAGCACGGTGGCGGCAAGAACGTATTGCGCAGCGACTATCGTGTGGTACAGACTCCCCAGACCTTCGACATCGGCTTGGCCAAACAAGCCTTCAACCAAGAGTATAAGGAGCAATTTACCGACGACGCCAGCGTAGTGGAAAGCCTGGGTTGCCAAGTGGCGATGGTGGATGGAAATCGAGAGAACATCAAGATTACCACCCCATTCGACATCAAAGTAGCCGAAGCATTATTAGCAGAATAAAACACCAAAGGACAAGAGGTTTCTTCTCTCTTCGTCCTTTACTTTTCACGTAAAATAAAATGAGTAGTATTCTAGACCAAGACATCAAGTTCCTACCCCACATAGGACCCAAGACTGCAGAGATACTGAGCAAAGAACTCGGTATCCACTCTTACGGTGACTTGCTGGAATACTACCCATATAAATATGTAGATCGCTCCAAGATATTCCACATCAGCGAACTGACTCCCGACATGCCTTACGTACAAATCAAGGGAAAGATTCTGAGCTATGAGGAGAAAGACACGGGCAAAAAGAACAATGTGCTGGTGGCGCATTTCTCCGATGGCTACGGAGTGGCAGACCTGGTATGGTTTCGAGGCACACAATACATCTACAAAATGTTCAAGGTGGGCGTGGAATATGTGGTCTTCGGCAAACCATCTGTATTTGGAGGAAGATTTCAGTTTACCCATCCCGACATCGACGACTCCAGCAAACTGCAACTCTCGGAGATGGGAATGCAACCATTCTACGGTCTGACCGAGAATATGAAAAAACGTGGCTATACCTCAAGAAGCATCGAGAGGATAACCAAGCAATTGGTCAGCATCCTACCTCCCCTGCCAGAGACTCTACCCGATTTCATCGTCAATCGTCTGCATCTGGTATCTCGTGATGCAGCCTTCCGCATGATTCATTATCCACACTCCCACCAGGAAATACAGAAGGCACAGGTGCGCCTCAAGTTTGAGGAGCTCTTCTACGTACAACTTAATATATTAAGGTACGCGAGCGACCAGCGCCGCAAATATCGGGGATACGTATTCAATCGCATCGGCGACATCTTCAATGGCTTTTACACCCACAACTTGCCTTTCGAACTAACAGGAGCACAAAAGCGAGTGATGCACGAGATTCGCAACGACATGTGCAGCGGCAAGCAGATGAACAGGCTCCTCCAAGGCGACGTAGGCTCGGGCAAGACGCTCGTAGCCCTTATGACCATGCTCATCGCCCTAGACAATGGCTTTCAGGCGTGCCTCATGGCTCCTACCGAAATCCTTGCCGAACAACACTTGCAGACCATCCGCGACTTTCTGAAGGGAATGGACATCCGGGTGGAACTCCTTACGGGCATCGTGAAAGGCAAGAAGCGCAAAGAAATACTCGACGGACTAGCTACAGGCGACATCCAAATATTGGTGGGAACACACGCCGTCATCGAAGACCCCGTGGTTTTTCACCGCCTAGGTATCGCCGTCATCGACGAGCAGCACCGTTTCGGCGTAGCCCAACGCGCCAAGCTTTGGGCGAAGAGCGAAAATCCGCCACATATTCTGGTGATGACAGCCACTCCTATCCCTCGCACCTTGGCTATGACTATCTATGGAGACCTAGACGTAAGTGTCATCGACGAATTGCCTCCTGGCAGAAAGCCTATCCAGACATTGCATAAGTTCGACAACCAGTTGACAAGCCTCTATCAGAGCATCCGCCGCCAAATCAACCTGGGGCGACAGGTGTATATTGTGTTCCCACTCATCAAGGAGAGCGAGAAGATGGACCTCAAGAACTTAGAGGAAGGTTACGAAACGCTGAAGCAAGCTTTTCCCGAGTTCCGCCTCAGCAAGATACACGGTAAAATGAAATCTGCCGAAAAAGAAGAGGAGATGGAGCACTTCGTAAAGGGAGAAACCCAAATACTTGTTGCCACCACCGTAATAGAAGTTGGTGTGAATGTGCCCAACGCCTCTGTGATGGTTATCCTCGACGCACAGCGATTCGGACTTTCACAGCTTCATCAGCTCAGAGGAAGAGTAGGACGAGGCTGCGACCAAAGCTACTGCATCCTCGTTACTTCCTATAAACTCTCGGAAGACACTCGCAAACGCATTGACATTATGTGTGATACAAACGATGGATTCCAAATAGCAGAGGCCGACCTCAAGCTTCGTGGTCCTGGCGACTTAGAGGGAACGCAGCAGAGCGGAATGGCATTTGACCTGAAAATAGCCAATATCGCAAGAGATGGACAGCTCGTACAACTGGCACGCACAGAAGCACAGTCTATCATCGACAACGACCCACAATGTGAGAAGCCGCAGAACGCTATCCTTTGGAATCGGCTCAGGGAACTTAAAAAGACGAATATCAACTGGGCGGCAATTAGCTAACTTGAAAGTAGAAGTCAAAGAT
>DBLF01000005.1:19615-20429 GCA_002297965.1 Candidatus Segatella papionis | reverse complement strand
AAGTCAAAGATTGCTTGAAAGTGGGAGTTTGAAATAGAATCTGAAAACAAAAATGTTATGATAAGATAAATGGAAAAGATAGATAGAAGACGCAAACCTGCCATACGGGAGCCTCGCCCCGACCTCACGATGGAAGAAATGCGAAACCAACTGGCAGGCATCCACGAGATAGAGAGTGCCACAGGCATCAGATATGTAGATTTTCGCCTAACGGCAAAAATGCTGATAGGCACCAGAGAATCGTCGGGCAAGGAATTCACCATCAACCTTTCCGACCTCTACAGAGCTTACCAAGGATGCCTTCGTTTTACCAGTCCGGAAGTCAAAAAGTATATATTTATGGGCCACTCTCCCGCAGTGGCGTTGCTAAGGAAACTACAAAGTCGCTAATTGTCAATTATATAGAATTTATCTCATAAGAAACGTTAAAATCAAGACAACTGCGTTAAATATTGGGCAGTTGGCGTTAACAGCCTTGGATATTTGGAATATTTTTGTTATATTTGCAACGTCTATATAACAAAATCGCAGATTAAGGCACTTGTCTTAGTGGTTTTTGCAGAATTGCTCTTATAATTCTGCGCTTATTGACACAAATGAATTTCGAACCTAAAGAAGAAAATGAGATAAAAAGTATGAGTTTTAAAAAGAAAATAAAGACGATTTCGGTCGTGGCATTGTTGGCGTTAACAACCGTACCCGCTTGTGGTCAGGACTTGTTAGCAAGACAAGCGCCAGTTGACCACCGAATGAAATCATTGGATACACTTGCTGTATCGCATTACCGATTGATGGAAGATCGAGAAAACCCTTC
>DBLF01000005.1:9773-19547 GCA_002297965.1 Candidatus Segatella papionis | reverse complement strand
CGTATCGACCTCCGTCATTTCTGCATGCCAACTCCTAGTCGTGTTGTCACAAGTAACTTCGGTTACCGTGCTAGCTTTGGCCGCCAACATAAAGGTATGGACATCAAGGTTTATATTGGCGACTCAATCCACGCAGCCTTTGCAGGCAAAGTTCGCATCGTAAGATATGACGCTGGTGGTTATGGTAAGTATGTGGTAATCCGCCACAACAATGGCTTGGAGACCATCTATGGTCACCTTTCCGCCCAGCTCGTTTCCGAGAACCAGGAAGTGAAAGCTGGCGAAGTGATAGGATTGGGTGGCAACACTGGTCGAAGCACAGGTTCTCACCTCCACTTTGAGACTCGTCTCTGCGGAGTGGCATTGAATCCAGCATTGTTCTTCGATTTCCGCAACCAGGATGTCACAGGCGACTTCTACTACTTCAATCGTGACACCTACGAGAACGAGTATGCCGAGGCAAATGCCGCTCGTGGCAAGATTGGCAACGGCGGTTACACCAAGGAATTGGTGAATGGCGGCGAGGTTGGCAGATATTCTGCTTCACCATCGGGCGAAAAGCTTTACCACAAGGTTAAGGCTGGCGAAACACTAACGAGCATTGCAGAGAAGCGTGGTGTTAGCGTAGAACAGATTTGCCGTCTCAATGGTTACAAGAAGGATAAGAAGTTGGCTCCTGGTCAGATTATCCGCTACTCTTAATCATTAACATGCTTGATGAAAAGCTGTCAATAAGAGAAAAGCTGTCAATAAGAGAAAAGCTGTCAATAAGAAAAGTAATCAGCCTTAGAAGCAATTGAAAGCAATTACTAGTTAAATTTAGCATATAATAAAGAAAGAGATAAGCTCCACAATGGCGCTTATCTCTTTTCTCTTTTATATACGCTTATCTCTTTTCTTTTTATATATACTTTATTATATATACCGCTCTAAATATATTTTAGGTTTCTTTCTGCCTGTTTCAATATTAAGGTTCATTGATTTCTTCGGCATTACATAATGCCGAAGAATCTCAATACGTCGTTCAGATTGGCGACAACCAGCAAAATGAGCAGGATGCCGAAACCTACATACTCTGCTCGCTCCATAAACTTATCGCCTGGCTTGCGACCAGTGATGATCTCATAGAGGAGGAAGAACACGTGACCACCGTCCAATGCAGGAATAGGAAGAATGTTCATAAAGGCAAGGATGATGCTCAAGAAAGCTGTCATCAACCAGAATGCGTGCCAATCCCACATAGATGGGAAGAGACTGCCCAAAGCACCGAAACCACCCAGGCTCTTGGCACCTTCCTTGGTGAAGACATACTTCATGTCGCCAACATAGCCCGCCAAGACATTCCATCCATACTTGATGCCAGCAGGGAAGCTCTCGAAGAAGCCATAGCTGATATGGGTTACCTTGTAATCGAGCATCACAGGATGGTTGTAGAAGCCAAACTTTACGCCTTCGTCAGTAGATTGCAGCAGAACCTTGCTCTTAATCGTATCGCCCGATGCCTTGCGGTATTCCACATTGGCAGTCAAAGCCTTCACACTGTCTTGGTGAGAAGAGGCAGAGGCAAGAACATCGCTCACACGTCCCAATTCCAACTGGAAATCATTAAACGATTCCACCTTGTTGCCATTCACGGCAAGAATCTTGTCACCCTTCGCCAAGCCCAACTTGCTGGCTGGTGAATCCTGCATCACACTATCTATCTGGAGCGGGATATACATTTCCACGAAGCGAGGACTGTCCTTTATCATGCTCAGCATATCCAGGTCGCCCGGCAGATTGAGACTCATCGGCTTGCCGCCACGGATAATATCCACACGGGTAGCGGTAGAAAGGTCGCGATACATATCGCCATCGAAAGTCTTAAACTTACCCTTGTCCGTACCCACCAAGATGTCGTGGTCATGGAAACCCAATGCCTTCGCCTCGGTATTGAACTTCATTCCCTGGGCCATATCCTTGGTAGCGACATAATCATCGCCCCAATGGAAGAGAATCATAGAATAGATGAATAGAGCCAACACGAAATTAACCAGCACGCCGCCAATCATGATGAGCAATCGCTGCCAAGCTGGCTTGCTGCGGAACTCGTATGGTTGCTCTGGTTGTTTCATCTGTTCGGTATCGAAACTCTCGTCTATCATACCCGAAATCTTGCAATATCCGCCCAATGGCAACCATCCCAATCCGTAAGTGGTATCCGAGTTCTTTGGCTTGAACTCAAAGAGATGGAACCATGGGTCGAAGAACAAATAGAACTTTTCCACTCTTACGCCAAAGAGCTTGGAGAAGAAAAAGTGTCCGCCCTCATGGAGCAGCACCAAGATGGAAAGCGACAGCATCAGCTGCAACGCTTTGATCAAAAATACTTCCATTTATTTACTTTGAACTTTGAACATTGAGAATAGAACCTGATGATGAGCTCTTCTCGCAATTCCATTTACTAATTATTATTTATACTTTATCATTTGTTCATCAACTCAGTGGCGATGCGACGAGCCTCGGCATCGGTCTGGAGATAGACATCGAGATTTGGATTGCTATCAAAAGTAGCCTTTGCCATAGTCTCTTCGATGATGTCTGCCATCTGAAGGAAGCCACATTCTCCCTTGCGGAAACCCGCATTCACGATTTCATTGGCAGCATTCACGATGCAAGACATATTGCCTCCCTTCTTGATGGCGTCGAAAGCCAACTGAAGACATTTGAACTTCTTGTAATCTGGTTCAAAGAACTGCAGGTCTTGTGCCTTGAAGAGATCGAGACGGTCGCCGTTCAGATGCAAGCGCTTCGGGAAAGAGAAGGCATACTGGATAGGCAGACGCATATCTGGCACACCCAACTGAGCCTTCACCGCACCATCAACAAACTGTACGGCACTGTGAACAATGCTCTGAGGATGGATAAGCACCTCTATCTTGTCGGCAGGAACACCAAAGAGCCACTTGGCCTCGGTCACCTCGAATCCCTTGTTCATCAGCGAAGCCGAGTCGATGGTAATCTTAGCTCCCATATCCCAGGTAGGATGCTTGAGGGCATCGGCTGCCGTCACCTTCTCCAATTGCTCATGGGTAAAGTTGCGGAAAGGACCGCCCGAGCAAGTTAGGAGAATTTTCTCCACCTCGTTGTCTCCCTCGCCCACCAAGCTCTGGAAGATGGCGCTGTGCTCGCTATCCACAGGCAGGATAGGCACGTGATATTCCTGGGCAAGGTTGCAAATCAGTTCTCCCGCCACCACCAAGGTTTCCTTGTTGGCGAGGCAAATCTTCTTGCGAGCCTTGATGGCGTGGATGGTAGGCTCCAAGCCTGAGAATCCCACCATCGAGGCAAGAACCATGTCGATAGGCTCTGCCTCCACGATGTCGCAAAGGGCCTGCGCTCCGGCATACACCTTGATGTCAGGCTCATCGCTTAGCAAATCCTGCAACTCCTGGTAATGCGCTTCATTGGCGATGACCACGGCGGCAGGATGGAACTGATGAGCTTGCTCGGCAAGCTCCTTCACTCGGTTGTTGGCGGTGAGACAGTACACCTCGTAAAGGTCGCTGTGCTGCTTGATGACATCGAGTGCCTGAGTGCCAATACTTCCCGTACTACCGAGAATACATATCTGTTGTTTCTTCATTTACTTTGAAAATTGAACTATTAAAATTCTTCACTCTTCATTCTGTTTTAGGGAATTGACAATTCCCCATCTTGACTTACAAGTCGAGCAACCCCTCAGGGATTGCCATTCTGATTACTTTCTTCTCTGCGCTCACCTCTTCGATGAGGTCATTGCTGGCAGGCACCAACAGGTCGTCGCCATCTGGGGTTGTCACCTCGAAAAGCAGGTTGAGGGTGGAATCATCTACACGGTCGAGCGTTCCCACCACTTTTCCGCTCACAGAGTCCACCAAGCTGAAGCCGATGATTTCTGCCCAAGTCATATTCTCACCATCGCTATCCGAGAGATGACGAGGGAAATAGACCTCGCAGCCCGTATAGTTGCGGGCTTGCTCCTGGGTGTCGATGTCCTCGAACTTCACGAGCACATTATCATCGTTCTTAAACCGATATTCCTCCAGATAAAAAGGTACGAGGATGCCGTCGATGTCGAGCACCAAGTACTCGGCATCCACACGGTCGAACACATCGTCGGTGATGGCAAAGGTTATCTCGCCCTTCACGCCATGAGGTTTGCCCAACTTACCTATCTTATATACTTCGTCGCGTCTAATCATTGAAAAAGGATTTTATCATTCGTAAAGCCATTGAATTCTTCACTCTTCGTTCTTCACTCTTCACTTAATCGCTGACACGAGTAATCTTAGCTCCCAGGGCATTGAGACGATGCTCGATGTCCTCGTAGCCACGGTCTATCTGGGCGATATTGGCGATGCGGCTGGTGCCATTGGCACTCATGGCTGCGATAAGCAAGGCGATGCCCGCACGAATATCCGGGCTAGTCATTCTGCCCGCACGAAGTTTAATCTTGTGGTCGTGTCCCACCACCACGGCACGGTGTGGGTCGCAAAGAATAATCTGCGCTCCCATGTCGATCAGTTTATCCACAAAGAACAGGCGGCTCTCGAACATCTTCTGATGGAAGAGCACACTGCCACGCGCCTGGGTAGCTACCACGAGGAGCACAGACAGGAGGTCTGGCGTAAGTCCTGGCCATGGGGCATCGGCAAGCGTCATGATGGTTCCGTCGATAAAGGAGTCGATGACATAATGCTTCTGCTCAGGAATGACGAGGTCGTCGCCCTCCACCTTGATTTTCACGCCCAGACGGCGGAAGGAATCAGGAATGATGCCCAGGTCTCTCACCGATACATCCTTGATGCGGACACCTGCGCCACACATGGCAGCCATACCGATGAAAGAGCCGACCTCTATCATATCTGGCAAGATGCGATGCTCGGCGCCATGCAGTTTCTCCACACCCACGATGGTGAGCAGGTTGCTGGCGATGCCGCTAATCTGGGCGCCCATGGCGTTGAGCAGGTGGCAGAGCTGCTGGATATAAGGCTCACAAGCCGCATTATAGATGGTGGTGGTGCCCTTGGCGAGCACCGAAGCCATGATGATGTTTGCCGTACCCGTAACCGAAGCCTCATCGAGGAGCATATAGCAACCCTTCAACTTCTTGGCTTGTATCTGATAGACGTTGCGCTCCTCATCGTGCACGAAGGTCGCGCCCAGGTACTTGAATCCCAGGAAGTGGGTGTCCAGGCGGCGACGACCAATCTTGTCGCCACCAGGCTTGGCGATGGTAGCCTTTCCGAATCTGCCGAGCAACGGACCAAACATCAGCACACTGCCTCGAAGCGAAGAGCACTTCTTCACAAATTCCAGGCTATCCAGATAATCCAGATTCAGCTCATCGCTCTGGAAAGTATAGTCGTGGCGGCTGTTCTTCGTTACCTTTACGCCAATCTCCTGGAGCAACTTGATGAGGTTGTTCACGTCCAGAATGTCTGGCACATTGGTGATGCGCACAGGCTCATCGGTAAGGATGGTGGTACAAATCACCTCCAAAGCCTCGTTCTTGGCTCCTTGGGGTGTGATGGTACCCTTGAGCGGATGTCCGCCCTCTATGATGAAAGACTCCATAAGCTTCTCTTACTTCTATAATAATGTTACTTCTATAATTATAACGATATATAATTAAGGTGATTACTTTTTCTTCTTGTTATTATTGCCAGCATTGTTGCGAACTGGTCCTTCCTTTATTTTCTCGAACTCGAAATGGTCTAGGTCAAGCTGTATCTTGCCATCGGTGAATCGAGCCAAGTCGGAAGCCACCTTTTGCTCGTCGCTGGAGCCATGACTCCACTGTATCAGGTTACGATGCATCTGGTTGGCAGTCAACTTCACCAATTCGTCACGCTCCTTTCCCGGTCCCATGTGCTTCAGCCTGTCGAAGATTTCGAAAAGCATGGCACCATAGTGGCGAACGGGGATGCGCTGCATCGGATAGTCCATGGGTTCAGGTCGCTTGGCTATTTTCACGGCATCCTGGATGTCGAAAGGATAGTCGATGTCGAGCTGGAATCCACTCATGATGGCAAGATGATCCCAAAGCTTACGCTCATGGTTCTCCACGCTTCTGTTCTCCGGGAACATGCGGTCCATGATGGTAATGATGGTCTCGGCGCAGTGCTGGCGTTCCTTGCGGTCTTCCAGCTTCACACAGTAATCCACCATCTGCTGAATCTCACGTCCATATTCCGGCAGGGCGAGCTTCTCTCGTTGCGTATTATAGTCTAATCCTAATTTATTCATATTTGTTATTACTGGGTTTGATAATCATTAAGAGGAGTTTTCCCTCGAAACCTGAGGCTTTAGATGAGCTTCTTTGGCATCTTTGCCACAAAGTCCTTCAAATAGAATGGCACGAAGTAAGCCACGTCCTCAAACTTACCCTCTGCGAAACGCTTCTCGGCGAGTGGAGCCATATTCTTGGCAAGCGGCTCGATGCCTTCCACGAGGTGAGCGTTAGGGTGATTGATGGTCTCCATACATTTGGCAGCACCATTTCCGAAGAAATAGACAGCCCCCTTGTCGAGATACTCCTTGTAAGTATCAGCATCCACGATGTCTGCCTGGATAGGGCGAACCACCTTCAGGGCGCGGTCGAGCACTTCGGCATAAACCTCCATGCGGCGGGCGTCGAGCATAGGTACGATGAGGGCATCTTCCTCCTCAGGATGTTCGCCTAGCAATACAGGCACTGCCATCAGTTCGAGGGTAGGAACGGCGATGAGCTTCACGCCACGGCCATAGCAGATGCCTTTCGCCATGCTCACGCCGATGCGCAATCCGGTATAGGAACCAGGACCGCAACTTACAGCCACAGCCTCCAATGGAAGACCGTGCGCATCGAGGAAACTTAGCGCCTCATCTACAAACACACCCAACTTCACTGCATGGTTAGGACCGCTGTGATCTTCCTTGTTGAAAATCACCTGTCCACTATCACTAATTGCCACTGAGCACACGTCCGTGCTCGTCTCAATATTCAATATACACGACATAATTTAAAAATATATTCTTAAATAAGGTGCAAATATAATGATTTTCTCGCATTTTTTTGTACTTTTGCAGAAATTTAACGTGAAAGATTATATGATACAGTCAATGACAGGCTTCGGAAAAGCTACCGCAGCCTACAAAACAAAGAAGATTAATGTAGAGATAAAGTCATTAAATAGCAAGAATCTAGACCTCTCTACACGTATTGCTCCGCTCTACAGAGAGAAGGAGATGGAAGTGCGTCAGTATATCGCTAAGTCTCTGGAAAGAGGCAAGATAGACTTCGCTATCTGGGTTGAGAAGGACGCTACTACAGATGCAACCCCTATCAACATGGAGCTTGTACAGAATTATTACCAACAAATCAAGCAAATATCAGCCGAAACGGGTATTCCTGAGCCAACCGACTGGTACAGCACCTTGTTGCGTCTTCCTGATGTTACAACGAAGACTGACGTGGAAGAACTGACCGACGAGGAGTGGGAGGTCGCAAAAAATGCAATTTGCGAGGCTGTGAACCATCTCATCGACTTCCGCAAGCAGGAAGGAGCCGCTCTCCAGAAGAAATTCACCGAGAAGGTAGATAACATTCAGGCTCTCCTTGCCAGCATCGAGCCATACGAGAAGAGTCGTGTGGAGAAGATCAAGCAGAACATCGTTAGCGGCTTGCAGCAGATTCCTAATGTGGAGTACGACAAGAACCGCTTGGAGCAAGAGCTCATCTACTACATCGAGAAGCTCGACATCAGCGAGGAGAAGCAGCGCCTGACCAACCACCTGAAGTATTTCCGCGAGACCATGAACGAGGAAGGTCACGGTGTAGGTAAGAAGCTCGGCTTCATCGCACAGGAGATGGGACGCGAAATCAACACCACTGGTTCGAAGAGCAACCAAGCTGAGATGCAGAACATCGTGGTGAAGATGAAGGATGAGTTGGAGCAAATCAAGGAACAGGTGCTAAATGCTTTGTAATATGAAGAACGGATTGTTAATTTTCAGTGCCCCATCGGGCAGCGGCAAGAGTACCATCGTCAACTGGTTGATGAAGGAACATCCAGAGTTGAAGTTGGCTTTCTCTATCAGTTGTACCTCTCGTGCCCCTCGTGGCACAGAGCAGAATGGTGTGGAATATTTCTTCCTCACTCCAGAAGAGTTCAAGGCGAAGATTGAGAACAACGAGTTCCTGGAGTACGAGGAGGTTTATCAAGATAGATTCTACGGCACCTTGAAGTCGCAAGTGGAAAACCAACTTGCCAAGGGTGAGTCTGTGATATTCGACGTCGATGTAAAGGGCGGCGTGAACATCAAGAAGTTCTATGGCGAACGTGCCTTGAGCATCTTTGTGCAGCCACCTTCGGTAGAGGAGTTGCGCCGTCGCCTGAACGGTCGTGGCACCGATGCCCCAGAGGTCATCGAGCAGCGCCTTGCCAAAGCAAGCTACGAGCTGACCTTCGCCCCTCAGTTCGACCACGTGGTGGTAAACGACGACTTGGAGAAAGCTGAGCAGGAAGTATATCAGCTCGTCAAGAACTTCTTGGAGGCATAAGATCCTGATGAAAATTGGAGGTATAAGTTCTCGATAAGAATTGGAGACATCAGCCCTCAAAAGTAAACATTAAACACTACACATTAAATGAAGAAGGTAGGAATCTTTGGCGGCAGCTTCAATCCCATCCATACCGGCCACATCGCATTGGCTAAGAGCCTTTGCGAGAAGGTGGGGTTGGACGAGGTATGGTTTATGGTTTCGCCCATGAACCCATTCAAGAAGCACGCCACCGACTTGCTCGACGACCACTTGCGCCTGGAGATGGTGGAAAATGCACTGGAGGAAGAGCCTCAGCTCAAGGCTTGCGACTACGAGTTCCATCTGCCCAAACCATCCTATACCTGGCACACGCTGCAAGCCATGAGCAAGGAATATCCCGACATCGAGTTCACCCTGCTGATAGGGGGCGACAACTGGGCGGCATTCGACAAGTGGTATCATCACGATGACATCCTCTCCCACTATCCCATCGTGGTCTATCCCCGACAGGGAAGCGACATCGGCGAAGTGCCCCAAGGCGTAACCATCGTGGAAACTCCCCTGCTCAACATCAGCAGCACGGAGATACGCCAGCACATCGCCAAAGGCGAAAGCATCGAGGGGATGGTTCCGAAGAGCATCGAGGAACTAGCCATCCAAAACTATCAGTCTCTTTAAAAACGCCCAAGGGACTATCACATTCTATAAAAGTAGAAATAGAAAACAACTTTCTATAGAAATAAAAAATAGAAAACAACTTTCTATAAAGATTAAAATAGAAAACAACATCAATAACAAGAAATGAGTTGGAAAGAAATCATCAAGAAGTGTCTTAGCGTAGCATCTGCGCCAATCCGCAAGAATGCCAACTTCTTCGTGTTCATGTATCTACTGGGCATGATCAGTTCTATCGTGACTACACCCGCCAAGGGCACTTTGTACGACAACCTGTTCCTCGAACTCTTTGTCGATCTCTACATCGTGTGCGCCATTCTCGCCATCTTGCCGAGAAAGGTGTATCTAGTAGTGCGTGCCCTGCTATACATTATATTATATAGTGTGGCTGCCGCCGATACCTATTGCTTCGTGAATTTCGGTTCCACGCTCAATCCTTCGATGTTGATGCTGGTGGGCGAAACCAACAGCTCGGAGGCTAGCAGTTTCCTCTCTGCCCTCATCTCTGCCGAAGTGCTCTTCAGCAGCGTGGGATGGATATTGCTGTTGGG